>NZ_JAEQCF010000066.1:0-54095 GCF_020738625.1 Microcoleus sp. PH2017_09_SFU_O_A | reverse complement strand
CCTGATGGATTACCCTGTAGAAGCCAGTCATCCCCCGATTTCTCGGTTTCGACTGAACGAATCGCACTTGGCAGCACCATTTAAGTCTGCATTCACAATCGAAGCATTTGCTGATCGATACAAGCCACGTTTAATTCGTTTTCCAGATGCTTTCCACCCAGATGGCTTTTCACCATATTTGGGTAGGGAGTCACCACCCTTAAAAACTAGCTTTCGATGTATATGCTTCTTCTGTTTCAACAAACCTGATACCGTGCAAATCGCACAGTTCTTTTAATCTATTTTTGAGTTTACCTAAAGGCATTTGAACAAACTTTTGATTGTTCACTTTACCTAGATTACTGTTAGACTTAAAACCTTCATTCCACCCAACTATCAGTGTGCCAATTCCAGATTTAAGGCAATGGTTAGCAATCAACTTGGCAGCCTTATTGATACCATCACGCATTTGGTGATTACGTTTTCGGGTAACACGGTCTAACCAATTATCCCAATAACCTTCTGGCTTTCCTTCTTGTCTAGTTGCTACTTTCTTGTTCCACAATTGATTCATCGCTTTCATTGCACGAGAATCAATCAAAAAAGAATTTCCTAATGTATCGACACAAGCTGGCTTTATTATCAGCAGTTCCCAAGTCAATTGATAATGCTTGACCAATGTCCAGATTATGTTGTTGTTTTTCAACCTCGTAGGATATTTCCAGATAAAAAGCACCATTCTTAGGGAGAATCGTAAACTCTTTCACTTTGGAAAAATCCAGATTCGATGGCATAGGTAAAAAGAATTCAGAAACTCCAAACCATCGCCTTACTGTTAAACCCAAGGAAAATCTTAACTGATTGCCAACAAGTTTCGGTCTTAACCCTCCCGAATTAGGATAAACAACTTTGAACAACTTAGAACCTGTCAGGTATCCCGGTGGCTTGGGCTTGAAATGCAATTGACCTTTGATGTACAAATCTCTTACTTCTTTAAAAGATTTGAAGGCTTCTGTGACTGACATCAATGTTTGCTGCATTGGTGTTGATGGCAACGACTTAGCAACCATTGATTTGGCAACTGACGATTCAAAAGATAAGTCGAATTTTCCCGTCAACAGTTTTCCGGTCTTAAAAAAAGTTTGACGAGCCAAATAAACCCCACTGTTGTACAGTTTACCTGATTGTTGGCAGAGATACTCCAACAATGCTTTAATTTCTTTGGTTGGAGACAGTAATACTTGCTGAACTCCCATTGTTTTTTGGGTTTTAGTCACCTCTGTTTTCCTGAATATTGGTTGATTTGTCTACTTTCAGTTATTATACTAGATATCTCAAGGTCAATCAACAAAATATTTAAAAAGAAAGAAAGAAAGAAAGAAGACGGGGACTCTCATTCCCTCGTGCCACTTCCCTCTCAGGACTAAAGTCTCGCTCGTTTCCCGCATCCCGTATTATTTTTATGAGTTTTCAGCTTGTCTTTGGTTGTATGCTTTTCTTAAACTGTTATCTGAAGGTAAAATCAACAAAATTCTGCTGTTTAATGCACCTGGCATCAGGCACTATTTGCAGCAGTAACGATCGCCTTTGGGTGAGTCCTCTCGCCCACCCCACAGGAAAATCTAATTATCGCGGAACAGGCGAGAAAGCCTATTGCTGATGTGGAACAGGCCAGAAAGCCTGTTACCAATCTTGCTGATGCAAAGAACTACTGTTGCCGCACGGGAACTTGACATTTTGCTAGATAAGTCTTAATTTCTCCGACGCTAAGTTGCCCGTAGTGCAGCAGGGAAGCCAGTAAGGCTGCTTCTGCTTTGCCTTCCGTCACGGCTTCGTAGATGTGGTGACAGTTGCCGGCGCCGCCGGAAGCAATCACGGGAATTTCTACAACTTCGGCGATGCTGCGGGTTAATGATAAGTCGTAACCGGCTTGAGTGCCGTCAGAGTCCATGCTTGTCACTAGAATTTCGCCGGCGCCGCGCTTTTCGGCTTCCTTGGCCCAGACGATCGCATCTAAGCCTGTATTTTCACGCCCTCCGCGCACGTACACGTCCCAACCGGGATTGTCCGCATCTTGGCGTTTGCGAGCGTCGATCGCCAATACAATACATTGATTGCCAAATCGATCGCTCGCTTTGTCAATCAAACTCGGATCGCGCACTGCCGCTGAATTAATACTTACCTTATCAGCGCCCGCCCTCAACAAACTTTTAATGGTGTCCAAGGATTGGATGCCGCCACCCACCGTCAAAGGGATAAATACTCGATCGGCAGTCCGGTACACCACATCAATCATAATGTTCCGGTCTTCGTGAGTCGCCGTAATGTCCAGAAACACCAACTCATCAGCACCCGCATCATTGTATACCTGAGCCATTTCCACCGGATCCCCAGCATCCTTAAGGTTGACAAAATTCACACCTTTGACCACACGGCCAGCTTTCACATCCAAACAAGGCAAAATTCTTTTCGACAACATAAAATTCTCGTGTTTCTAATTGATTCAGCGCCGCAGCGAGGAAAAGGTTTTGTTGGACTCTTCAAAAAGTGGAAGTGTAGCAACAAATCTCAAAGATAGCTTGTGTGTAACCACAGGGTTGTCTGAGACGAGAACCATTGTCCAGCTTTTTTTTTGGCAACAGAAGCAGAAATTAAGTTATATTTTGCCAAAAAGCAGCCAATGCAACTGCCTAGGTACATCTTTGGCGTGCAAAATATTACGCTTTGGCCTATGATCGAGCGGTAACTACCTTCGGTGGTTATCAGGCGGTAATTTGGCAATGCTTTATGGGTTCGGTGCATCGATCGACTAAACTATTTTAAATTTTTAGAACAGCCGATTTCAGGTTTTTAGTGGCAATCTTAGTTATGAGCCGCGTACTAAAGTTAAAATTTAAAGTTGAAAACCTCAAATCGGTTGACTTGATGTTGTTTCTAGGGCTGTGGTGACTTTGCAAGCCAATCCACATTTGTTACTTCGTACAGAAAGCGGCAATCGCTACTTGCCGCTCTCCGGCAGCAATTGCTGGACAGTAGGGCGAAATGATGACAATAATTTTGTATTGACCGATCGCTGGATTTCCCGAAATCACGCGATGTTACAGCAAATGGAGACCGGAGAGTTTTACCTGATCGACTTGGGCAGCCGCAACGGTTCCTTTGTCAACGGGCGGCGGGTGAGTATTCCTGTCACTCTCAGAAATGGCGATCGAATTATTTTCGGTCAAACCGAGTTGGACTTCCATAACCCAACCGGAGGGCGCCGGCTCGATCGCCTGCACGACACAGACTCTGAAGATTTTACAGCTACTTTGACGGTACGCAGCCTGATTACTGTCATGGTAATGGACATCCGAGACTTTACAGTTTTGACTAGACAGCTAGACGAAACCATCCTCTCGGAAGTCATCGGCAATTGGTTCCGCAAAGCCGGACACATCATTCGCGAACATGGCAGTTGGGTGGACAAATACATCGGCGATGCCATCATGGCTGTCTGGTTCCACAAACCAAGCGGCGTCAGCAGCGAAGAAATGATGCGGATTTGCCAAGCTTTAAGCCAACTGCACAAGGCAACTGATTTACTCAGCAGCCGTTACCCCCTGCCTTTTCCGTTGCGAGTTGGGGCTGGAATCAATACTGGCTATGCAATGGTGGGAAATTCCGGCAGCAGCGATCGATCGGACTACACCGCCTTGGGAGACACTGTAAACGCCGCATTTCGCCTAGAGTCTTGCACCAAGGATATCGGCAAGGATATTGCCGTGGGAGAAACAACCTACAAATACCTGACGGAATTGGGCGCCCAAGAAGCTTTCGAGCAGCACATCGTTACTTTGAAGGGTTACGACACTCCCAGCGTGACTTACGGCAGTAATTATACTGACTTGAACGCTTTTCTCAAAAGGAAAGGAAAGAGTTCTTGATAGCTAGAAAATTGGGTGTGCAGCCAAAAATTAATCGATCGTCTCAACTACGTTGCATAGCATATATTGAGAGCAATGTCAATTCTTGGATGTAAATTTTGTTAACAGTCCTCGGCCTGCTGGGGATTTATCTGAAAAACTGCATAAGCAAAATGGTAGTCTCTACATAAATGCTGTGTATGAAATTGGGAGACAAAACTTCATGAAACGATTGGGTCGTCTATTGGCAGTATTGGGCTTAGTGCTGGGCTGCTTTGCATGGGCTGGAGACATGAGCGCGATCGCGGCGAACCTGAGCCGTATCGCCTTGCCATCAGCCTCGCTCATAGCAGTTGATGTTCCGGCTAGAACCAATCGCGCCGATGACAAGCTTGCCACAGAATACGGCAAAAAACTTGATTTGAACAACAGCGCCGTCCGGGACTTTCGCGACTTTCGAGGGTTGTATCCCACTTTAGCTGGACAAATTATTAAGAATGCTCCTTACGAAAAAGTTGAGGACGTACTCAACATTTCAGGCTTGACGGAAGCTCAAAAAAAGGTGCTGCAAGCTAATTTGGACAAATTCACCGTAACTGATGTCGAATCAGTCTTTATTGAAGGAGACACCAGGTTGAATAATGGTCTCTACGACTAGATAGCAGTGAGCCTCTTTTGAGGCCATGAGTTATTAGTCAGTAGGGGCGGTGCCCCCGTGCCCGCCCTCATGAGTCCATGAGTCATTAGTCATGAGTCGGAACTATGGTTTGTTAATTCATGAATTTTGGCTTATGGTTCATGGCTCATGGCTTCTGTTCCGGCTGACGAATGCCTTCACAAAGGCTCGCACCAAAAGACACATACCAGCCTCCGATGTTTTCAACAGTTGATAGTTGACAGTTGACAGTTGACAGTTTGAGAGCGACCTCTACCTAGAAGGAAGAGGATTGGAGTAATGAATAGTCTGATTTTTATTTCTCCCGATCGGGGAGAGGCTTTCAACCAATTATTTTTGGTAAAAAGAAAAAATTAGTAGATATTAGTTTAAATCGAGATTTATCTGTAGATTAAAATTCAATTATTCAAGCTAAACTTGACAGTTATAGCTCCTTGAATCATCTGTAGATTTCAATATAAAATCTAAAATATGAAATATAAAATCGAAATTTATTTTCCCCTGATTCATCTGTAAAGTTAATTTTAAAATCTAAAATCTAAAATCTAAAATCTAAAATCGGCTGACTTATGACTGACAAATTTGACGTATTGGTGATAGGTGCTGGCGCAGCCGGTTTGTACACGGCGCTTTGTCTACCAGAACATTTGCACGTAGGCTTGATTAATAAAAATATTATGCCTGTTTCTGCAAGCGATTGGGCTCAAGGAGGCATTGCCGCAGCGATCGCCCCAGAAGATTCCGCAGCACTCCACGTTCAGGATACACTGGCTGCGGGAGCAGGTCTTTGCGATTTAGAAGCAGTGCAATTTTTAGTCGAAGAAGCTGCTGCTTGCATAGACTCCCTGGTAAAAATGGGCGTTGCATTCGATCGCACTGGCCCAGATTTAGCCCTCACCCTAGAAGCCGCCCACTCCCGCCGCCGAGTGCTCCACTCCGCCGACACCACAGGAAAAGCCGTTGTCAGTACCCTGACAGCAAAAGTATTAAACCGCAAAAACATTCAACTCGTATCCCCAGCCTTTGCTTTGAGTCTGTGGCTAGACAAAACCGGGCGGTGTCAGGGAATTAGCTCAATTTGCGACTCCCAAGTCAAATGGCTGCGGGCTAGCGCCGTAGTGCTGGCTACAGGCGGCGGCGGACAGGTTTTTGCTCAAACAACCAACCCGTCGGTAAGTACCGGGGACGGGGTAGCCATTGCGTGGCGCGCCGGGGCGCTGCTGCGAGATTTAGAATTTGTGCAGTTTCACCCGACAGCCCTCAGCAAAGCGGGCGCGCCTCGGTTTCTGATTAGCGAAGCGGTGCGGGGAGAAGGGGCTCATTTAGTTGACAGCAAGGGATATCGCTTTGCTTTTGACTCTCACCCCAGCGGGGAACTCGCGCCTCGGGATGTTGTCAGCCGCGCTATTTTCCGCCACTTGCAGAAGACGGGGGAACCTCATGTTTGGCTGGATTTGCGCCCGATCGACTGCGATCGACTGCGCTACAGGTTTCCGAATATTATTCAAGTGTGCGCTGATTGGGGAATTGATATTTTTGCCGAACCTGTGCCGGTGACGCCCGCCGCCCATTACTGGATGGGGGGAATTGTGGCTGACAAGTTCAACCAAACTTCGATTCCGGGTTTGTATGCGGTGGGAGAAACTGCGAGTACGGGGGTACACGGCGCTAACCGGTTGGCGAGCAATTCACTGCTGGAATGTCTGGTTTTTGGCGCGCAAATGGGACTTTTGCAGTTAGAAGGTAAAAAGTCCGAAGCCTTACCAGAGGAGGAAGATGCAGGGGAAATCTTGGAAAAATCGGTTTCACAACAGGATATTGAGGCGATCGAAAAATTGCGAATCCAATTGCCGAGTTTGGTGTGGCAGAGTGCGGGAATTTGTCGGGGACAAAGGGATTTGGAAAGTGCGATCGTCCAAGTTGAGATGTGGCGGCAAGAATTTTCCTCTTTGGCTTTGAGTCAAGCACTTGATAATTTACGGCCCGGACAAGCGATCGATTTTTCGCCCGCTGATGCCGAAAATAGCTCGGTTTTGCGAAATTGGGGGGAAGTTGGCAATTTATTGGATATTGGCTACTTAATTCTCAAAAGTGCTGCGTTTCGCACGGAAAGTCGCGGCGGTCACTACCGGCTGGACTATCCCCTGACCGATCGAGATTGGTGCAGTCACACTTTAATTAACCAATCGCATTGGTACAAATCTGGGCCCATAGAATTTTGAAAAATTGGGTTCAGCGCGTCCCTGTACCGTCACTTTTAGGACTTCCATTGGGATCTGGTTCGTATTTTTTGGGGTTATTGGGCGCCTCAGATGTGCGCGCCTCTGTCAAGACTGTGGAGGTCGATGGGTCTTTTGCTGAGTAGCTGGTTGAGTTGCCAGCAAGTAAGGCGGCATTTGCAATGCCGATCGTACTGACTTGCATACTGACAGCCAGAATTGCCGTTGTTGTGATCCCAATCAAAGTACGCATAGTGTTCATAGTCTTATCCAAATCACTCAAATAGATGCACGTCCCTACAACCTATTATATCTATGAATTTACGTAGTTCCACTTATGTCTTTACATTTCCTTTAATTAATTTTTGTAAGTTTACTTAAATTTTTTTTAATCAATGCTGTTTGGCGATTTGAATTGGGTCTCCAGTCTGCTACAATTTGCGATTTATTATGGGAATGACTTACTCCATAACCGTTTGGAGCGCGGGCTTGCCGTTGCCGTCTTTTTTGAAACTAATCCCAATTTTTTTATATTTCTTAACATTTAAATGAGACGGCTATTTGCTGTCTTAAGCTGCATATTTTTATAAATCTATCTAATGATAGATGACATCTTATACAATGTTTTATAATAAGATTGTAAGTCGAAGAATTGAAAATAACTTAAGCATAAAAGTTGGCACCACTGACTTACAGTTGGATTGTGTTTTTGAACTGAGATTAATTACGAAAATTGATATTGATTTTTCCCGCCTTCCTTAGCACGATACATCGCAGCATCAGCATTGTTAACTAAAATATCTGACTCTTGACCGTCAATTGGATACAAACTAATGCCAATACTTGTAGTTACAGAAACTGTATGTTCTTCTAAAGTAAAAGGCTGCATAATGGTGTCACAAATTTTTTGAGCTACTTTCGCAGCTTCTTCGCTACCAGGAATTCCCGGCAAGATGACAGTGAATTCGTCGCCACCCAACCTCGATATAATATCGCTACCGCGCAAGCATTTTTTGAGCCTCCCGGCCACTGCTTGTAAGAGCAAATCACCCGCATGATGTCCGAGAGTATCATTGATTGACTTAAATCCATCTAAATCTAAAAACAGTAAAGCTACCAATTCCTGATTGCTGGAGGCTCTTTCCAGGGACAGATGCAAGGATTCGTGAAACATTTTGCGGTTCGGCAAACCGGTGAGAGCATCGTGATAGGCTTGGTGGCTGAGTTCAGCATTTTTTTGCTTGAGGGCATCTTCCAGGCGCTTGCGTTCGGTAATATCTCTGATCGCTCCAACTAAAAATAGGTTCCCCGCAGCATCTTTATGCAGGGATCTTTTAGTCGAAATCAGATGGGTAATTCCGTGAGCATCAGTAAAATATTCTTCATTTTCTAGTGGCTGCTGAGTTTGCAATACTAATTCGTCTTGCTGCCAAAATATATCCGCTTCGGCTTGGGGAAATAACTCGTAATCGGTGCGAGAAATTAAAATTTCCAAAGGATAGCTAATAAACCGACAATATGACTGATTCAAAACAACCCAGCGGTGATTTCTATCTTTGACAAAAATTGGGTCGGGAATTGTATCGATTAGCCATTGTAAAAATTCTTTAGACCGTTTGAGTTCTTCTTGTATGTGAGCCAGATAAGCTACAACTGCACAGCCAGAACCCAACAGACTGAGGATGGAAGGAATTAACGGCAGCCACCAACCGGCCAACCATGCTATGTATAAACTAGCACTTAATCCTACACAGATACTTGATAAAGACCAAGCCGATCGCCCGAGCGATCGCAACTTCCAGCTCACACTAGCTCCCGCCCACGACCACAGTAAAATCCACAGCCACTCCGCCGCCTCTGGCCAAACTTTAATACCCTCGCGCCCGTCGAGGGCCGCACTCAAAATTTGGCTCAAGAAATTAGCCTGAAGCTCAACTCCGGGTATTGGCTGGGGAGGAGCAAACAAACCAGAACTGTAAGCGTTTTGGTGAAAGTCTTTGAGGCTGGGGGCAGTTGAGCCGATCAAGACAGCGCGCGATCGCACAAAATCAACCGGTACTTTGCCAGAAAGCACGTCGCTCATCGATACCGTGCGAAAACTGCCTCGTGGGTGGCGCAGGTTGGTGAGAATTTGATAGCCGCGACTGTCCGATCGCACGTAAGCACCATCATTCGGTTTAAAACGCTGAAACACCCCCTTGCCTAACTGCAAGTATTTAGGATTGACTGTTGCAGGTTCAGGGGAAATCCCTTCGGTTTCGAGGTAAAGCAAAGCCAGTCTCAGCGCTAAACTTTGATGGGTTTTGCCGTTTCCAGGCCAAGCGTAGAGCAAAGTTCGGCGCACTTTTGAGTCAGCGTCGAGGACAACGTTGTTGAAACCGATGCGATCGAGCTTTTCCAGTACCGGAGGCGGGCGCACTCCAAATCTGGTTTCGTCTGGCATTAACTCAATCCCAATTAAATTGGGAATAGTTTTAAAAGTTTTGACCAATTCGGCATTACCCGGTTGAGTCGGCAAATCTCGGTAAACGTCGAGGCCAATCGCCCGCGGCTTCCCAGCGTGCAATTTTTGCAGCAATTGGGCCAATACAGCATCGGACATGGGGTAGCCGTATTTTTGCAAGTCAGCTTCGTTAATTTCGATAATGACGATGCGCGAGTCCATTGGTTCGGGGGGCCGCCAGCGTACAAAGCGATCGGAAGCAGCCCATTCCAACGCCTGCAAAAATCCTAACCAGCGCAGTAGAATCACCGTACCGCCAACGGCACTCGCAGTAATTAATACTCGGCGTTCTCGATCGAGCCATTTTTTGATAGTTTTTAGCATATTCTGGGGATGTTCGCCTCGCCTGAAGAGCATATAAGGTATTGTAAAACTTTATTAAATTTATAAGCATTGGTAGGCGATGATGGTATCCTGTAATCAGGAGGTCGAAATGAAACTACCTGACTACGCTAAAGCAATAGGCATAAGTTACACAACCGCGTGGCGCTGGTGGAAGGCAAATAAGCTGCCACATCCGGCACGGCAGGCAGAAAGCGGTCTGATTATAGTTGACTACTTACCGCAGTCGCCATCAAACCAGAGCAAACAGAACCGAGTCGCTATTTACAGTCGAGTTTCATCTTCAGAAAACAAGGATAACCTCAACCGTCAATCGCAGAGATTAACGGAGTACGCCATTGCTAACGGTTATCAAATTGTTAAAAATGTCAAAGAAATTGGCAGCGGATTAAACGATCATAGAAAACAGTTAGAAGCATTGTTGCAGCAAGATGACTACGACATCTTGCTAGTTGAACATAAAGACCGTTTGGCTCGATTTGGTACAAATTATCTAGACGTTCTACTTCTGAGATTGGGAATTAAGCTAGAAATAGTTAATTTAGCGGAGAATGGAAAAGATGAGCTAATGCAAGACTTGGTGGCTATAGTTACTAGCTTTGCTGCCCGACTTTACGGACAACGACGTGCTAGCAGAAAAACCGAAAAAATAATTGCCGAACTGAAAGATGGAGGTACAGAGTGCAACTAGCCGAGAGGCATATCATTAAATCAACGGAACCTCGTTTCGCCCAAATTGACGAACTAGCATTCAAGTCCAAAAATCTGTACAATGCCGCCAATTATGTCATTCGTCAGAACTTTATCTATGGATGGGGCTATGTCAGTTATAACGAAATGAACCGATTGATGAAGTCTCATAAAGCCTACAAGGCTTTACCAGCCAAAGTAAGTCAGCAAATCTTGATGGTGCTAGATAAGAATTGGAAATCGTTTTTTGAAGCCGTTAAAGCTTATAAAGCCGATTCTTCAAAATTCACGGGTCGCCCGAAATTGCCAAATTACAAAGACAAGACCAAAGGGCGAAACCTTCTCGTCTACACGATTCAAGCGATTAGTAGTAAACAGTTGAAGAAAGGAATCGTTAAACTTTCGGGTACTGAACTTTTAATCAAAACCAAAGTCGATCCCGATCGAATTTGTCAAGTTAGGTTGGTTCCGAAATGTGATTCTTATGTAATTGAGGTAATTTATGATGAACCGGAGTCCACCGCTAAAGATAACGACTTTGCAGCCGGTGTTGATTTGGGGCTGAATAATTTAGTGGCGCTAACTTCAAATCAACCGGGATTTATCCCGCTGTTGATTAACGGGCGGACATTGAAATCGATCAATCAGTTCTATAACAAGCGCTCATCGCGATTACAATCCCAATTGAAAGGGAGGCGCAAAACTTCACCTCGGATTCAACGACTAACTCGCTGTCGCAATCAAAAAGTAGACAATTATTTGCATCATACGAGTCGCACGATTGTTGATATTTTGGTCGCGCAACGAATTGGAACGTTAGTAATTGGCAAAAACGCACAGTGGAAAACCGATATCAACCTTGGAAAACAGACTAACCAAAACTTTGTCAGCATTCCTCACGCTCGATTAATTGAGATGCTAGAATACAAAGGTTTTTTGGTTGGAATCAAGGTAATCGTGCAGGAGGAATCTTTTACCTCCAAAGCCAATTTCTTGGGCTTAGATCCAATTCCTGTTTACGGAAAAACAAAAACAGAACCTGTATTTACCGGAAAACGAATTAAGCGAGGTTTGTACAAAACATCGACTGGTCAGTTGATTAATTCTGACGTGAATGCTTCTTACAATATTCTCAGAAAAGCAATCCCAAATGCGTTCAGCGATGGGATAGGGAGCTGCGTAGTTCAGCCGAGGCGGGTCAATCCGCTTAAAGTGAAAGTGAAGGGGGAGGGACTTGAAGCCTCCCATGTCTATAAATGACTATACTTTTATCAGCTATTACTACATATCGTTTTTACGTCTTCACGGGGTTCTGCTCAGTCGATTTTATATTTTTGATTTTAGACGATCGCAATTTTTCGGTTGTGCGGTGTGGCAGATGCGTGGATTGTTGATTTTTGATTGTCGAATTGTTTAGTTTTTCGGTGCGCTATGCTGGTTGGTAATTGGTAATTGGTGATGGTAATTGGTAATTGGATTCTAAGCTTTTAAAACGCCACCTTTTTTCTGATATTTTTTATAAGTTTGTGGCGGTCGGTAAACCGGACATCCTTACTATGAGGGCATCACAGAATTGCGAAGAGTTGTGTTTGATACCATATCCACCATAAACCCAAGAGACCCTTTCTACCGATTACCGATTACCTTTTACCAGAAAGAATTGGTTTAAAGCCGGAACCTTTGAGGGAGAAATGAAAATCAGACTATTCATTACTCCAATCCTCTTCCTTCTAGGTAGAGATCCTCTCAAACTGTCAACTGTCAACTGTCAACTGTCAACTGTTGAACCACTTACCGATTACCATAAAAAATTGGTTTAAAGCCGGAACCTTTTTCGGGATAAATTAAAATCCGACTATTCATTACTCCAATCCTCTTACTTTTTTTGTCAAGTGCTACCCGTGCGGTCAACTGTCAACTGTCAACTGTCAACTGAACAAAGCGTCCGCTAATCTTTCGATCGAACCGCTATATCAACGCAGATAATTTTCAGAATAGCGATCGAATGAGTGCCATTTGAGTGTAATGACTCTGGCAGCAGAAACCCGGTTTCTGGAGTTTTTGTGTAAAATTTATAGTATTTATTCGCAGACAGCCTAGTAGATAGTCACCACTTTTTGGCAAATTTCGACCTGACTAATTTTTACTAATTTATAAATATTAATCCTAGATGGCAGATTTGAGATTAATTTCGCAGCACTAGGAAACGAGCAAATAACTTGCCTACGGATATTTACTGCTTCACCATCTAAAATCTGTCATCTAAAATTTCTAACTATTCTGTCAGTTTTGAAAGTTGCGCGGGCCCGTGTAACCGGATAAATCGGCGAGTTTATCCAAAGTTTGCGTCCCCGAATAAAACTGACCTTGAATCTCCCAAGTCGGGAAACCTTTAATATTCGTAGCAGCAGCTTGGCAAATTTCAGCACGGGAATTTTGCCCTTTCGGATCGCATTCAAAATAATCAATTATTTTGGCTGCTTCTTTGCCGAATAGCATTTTTTGGTCGTGGCAGTGGGGACACCAGTAAGCACCGTATTCTTTGGCGTCAATTTGTCGGAGGTGGCGGGCTAAAGCAATTTGTGCAGGGCCGGAGGTTGTAGTCACGGCTGGGGGTAGAATTCCGGGGGTAGAAGAAACAAAAGGAGCAGGTGAACTGACGCTGTTATACAGTCCCAAGGCGCCGATCGAACTTACCATCATTACCAAAATACCTGTAAACACCAACTGTCCGATATCTTCCCACTCGCGGCCGACTAGCACCAGCACAAACAGCGACAGCGCAAATACGGCGGAACTGATGCAGTAAATGCACAGTTCCTTAATTTCAAAAGACATCAAATACATCAAATAGCTGCTGAAAATTACCATCGCAGCGGTGATGATAAATAGCGCTTGCCAAGTTTGATTTTCTAGTTGAGAGTGCAGACCTTTATTGGTGTCTGGATTGACGGCTTTGGGAGCTAATGCCAAAATTGCGATGCTCAGGTAAGCCAGACAACCTAATAAACTTAAAGGCACTGTGCCAAAAACTGTAGCGTAGGGACTGTTGAGAACTTTGTCGCAGCCGCTGGTGGGACAAATGACTGAGCCTGTCGTGAATTTAGCGATCGTCAGATAGGCCGTTTCTACGACGCCGATGGCTGCGATGGCTGCGATCGCAGTTCTAGACCAGCGATGAATCCAAGGGGTTGAACGTCGGCGAATCATTTTTTTGATTTGGTAATTGCTAATGGGGAATGGGGAATGGGGAATGGGGAATGGGGAATGGGGAATGGGGAATGGGGAATTGAAAATTGAGAATTGAGAATTGAGAATTGAGAATTGGGCAAACAGGGCATTGGGCATTAGAACCAACAACTAACAACAAACATACATACGATAAATAACATATAGCACTTCTCAAAAAGGTTCGCGGACGTAGTTGGGCTTGTGCCCAGTTTAGTGCTTATATAAGCTGTCAGTCATACCTCATCTTTCTGAAAACCGCTATAGAAGCACCAACAACTAACTAATGCCCTCTTTGGCCGATGCCCTCTTTGGCCGATTCCCTCTTTGGCCGATTCCCGATGCCCTCTTTGGCCGATTCCCTCTTTGGCCCATTCCTATTTTACATTTTACTTCCGACCCACCCCAAAACGGGTATTTGGTTTCCGACACGAGGGTCAGAGTCGATACTAAAATTTTAGACTTTTGTTCGAGTTCCCAGATGAATCTGTGGACTCAAATCTAAAATCTAAAATCTAAAATCTAAAATTGACTGACTTTGCCCGGTTCCGGTGTTGACCCTCTTGAACCATTTGTCTCAATGTTTTGTTGTTCGAGCTCTTTCTGGGAAAAGCTGCGGCGGGCGGCTTCGACAAACTGACTGACGCGGATCGGATCGATCGGCTGCTCGATGCGGCCGTTTCGCTTCAGGGAACTCGATACAATTACACCATCGGCGGCTTGCATGAGCGTGGAAACGTTTTCCCACGAGGCGCCGCTGCCGATAAAAACTGGAATTTCCCCCGCTGCTGCACTCGCGAGTTCTAAGTCTTGGAGATTGGGAGGGCTGCCGGTTGTCCAGCCAGAAAGAATTACGGCGTCGGCTAAGGCGCGCCCGATTGTCTCTTGGACGGCTGTGGTCAAGTTGGGGCTGCCCAGGGGGCGTCCGTGCTTGACTAGCACGTCTGCGAATATTTTGACATCGCTGCCCAATTCCCGACGGTAGCGCAGTAGCTGGTGAGCTTGGCCTTCAATTAAGCCTTGATCTGTAGCCATGATGCCGTTGAGGACGTTGACGCGGATGAATTGGGCTCCCGTGCAGGAGGCGATGGCGATCGCGCTGTGGGCATCGTTTCGCAGCACGTTAATGCCGATCGGCAGCGTCACCAGATTAGTTAGCCGCTCGACTACTAGAGTCATGGCACTTACCACAGCCGGATCTACGCTGTCTTTGGCAAAAGGAGCGTCGAAAAAGTTCTCGACTATGATACCGTTTGCGCCGCCAGAAGCCAGCGCAGTAGCCTCTTGCTCGGCTCTTGAGATAATAGCTTTGAGGTTCCCGCCCCAGCGGGGAGAAGTTGGCAAAGGCTGTAAATGTACGACACCGATTATGGGATTCGGCGTTTTGAATATTTGTTTTAAGTCCACGGGTTTCCTGAAACCACCAATTTCACTGACGGCTGACGGCGGGTTTTGACGGTATATTCTAGAATTCTATATCCACGGGGGCGATTCGGATGACTCAATTGTGCGGGGACTGTCGGTAAAAGCCGGAATTTAGCAGCGGTTAGTCGATTTCAGATTTTAGATTTTAGATTTTAGATTTTAGATTTTAGATTTACTTGCAGTCTGTCGATTTACTCCAGACATGAATCTGGGGGCTTGAACTTTGGTTTAAAATTTTGGCATCTCCCCGACTTTTGTGCCCAAGCAAGTATCCGTTTTCGATCGAGGTTAATTCTTGAAAGTTGTTCTGCTCGTTTTGGCCCTCACCTCCGGATTGTGGGCCACAATCGAAGTGCTGCTGCGCGTGCTGCTGGGTTTTGGCAATCCCTTGATTTACATTGCCGATGCCGAGTGTGGCTATTTGTTGGCGCCCAACCAGAGGGTGCGCCGTTTGGGCAACCGGATCGAGATTAACGAGTATTCGATGCGTACTGGATCGATCGCCCCAACTCCCACTCCCGAAACTCTGCGTATCTTGCTGTTGGGTGATTCTGTCGCCAACGGCGGTTGGTGGACAGATCAGACAGATACCATCTCGGAAATTATGGCTCGGCAGTTGAGCCTGCAAGTACAGAATCTGACGAGCGATTCACAATCAGGTGCAAAAGTCAACTATTCGGATGTTGAAGTTCTCAACGCTTCAGCCAATTCTTGGGGGCCGAGGAATCAACTTGCTTATGCGAAGCGGTTTGGTGTTTTTGGAGCAAAGGTTTTGGTTTTGCTGCTGAATACGGACGATTTGTTTGCATCGGCTCCCTGTGCTGAAGTTGTGGGGCGCGATCGATCTTATCCCGATCGCCAACCTCGATCGGCGACACTAGAGTTATTGAGCCGCTACCTGCTACCAAAAGTGCCGGCTCGCCAATTAGCACCACCAGCAGCCGAAAGCGATGTAGTCGGCTGCAACTTAGAAGCTATTCACCAAATCCAGAAAATAGCAGTATCGGCCAACGTCAAGTTTTTGCTAGCCCTGACGCCGAAGCGGGGCGAATTCGGCGACTCTGGCTCTCGCGACTGGGAAATCAAGGCTAGAGAGCGTCTCGCCGAACTCGTCGAACGTGAGAAAATTACTTACATAGATTTTCTTCCCATTTTCAATTGTGCAGCCAATTGTGCGGCTCAAATTTCAACTTTGTATAGAGACAGCATTCACCTCAGTCCTCAAGGAAATCAGTTAGTTAGCAAAACCATCAGCCGTCAAATAGTCGCTGTTTTTTTACCTAAATTGTAATTTGAGTCAAAAACAGATACTTGCCATACTTAGATTGTAGAGAACCCAAAATTTCAATTTTAGTTCAAGCCCTCAGATTCATCTTTGGAGTCAATTCTTTCATCTCAAATCTCAGATTTCAAATCGACTGTTGAATCCCCCTATAGAGGATAGGAGTCAATCTCAAATTGAAAATTGAAAATCTCAAATCGACTGTTTAAGCCCTCAGATTCAATACTGCAAGTCAATCTCAAATTGAAAATCTCAAATCGACTTACATCGAATCCGGTTGCGCCCGAACAGTTACCCTTTTCAACGAACAACCAACCCAAACTGTAGAAGCACCCGGAAACGACACAATTTTTGTCGATTTAGCTAACTTGCAAAGTAGACTCTAGCTCTTTGGGATACCAAGCTTGACCGTCGAGAGCCATTTGCTCGATCGAACTTGCAAGCCGAAGAGCTTTGAGAGCTTGTTCTCCTCCGACAGAAGGCTGATTGCCACCCCGCACGCAATTAATAAAATGCTCCAATTCTGCATGGAGCGGTTCAATATTGCTGGTGTAGACTTTCTCGATCAACCCATCTTGACGGTAAAGCACCTGACCGTAATCCGTCACGTAATTGGCGGTTGTTTGTCGGTGAATCAAGATTTCGTTGTTGAGAAAATCTGCCTCTGTCAAAGAATTTTTGCAGTGAGCGGCGATTGAACGTAGTTTGCGGTGCGTTACCTTGCTCGCAGTCAGAGTGGCGACAATGCCGTTAGCAAAGTTCAGCGTCGCTGTCACGTAGTCTAAATAACCTGAATCTGAGGCCCTGCTGCCAGTTGCCGTCAGCTTCACCACTGAAGAATCTGCCAATTCCAAGAGCAAGTCGATGTCGTGGATCATTAAATCCAAAACTACCGATACGTCGTTGGCCCGATCGGAATAGGGACTCATCCGGTGAGCTTCCAATGCCAGTAATTCTTCAGTTTTCAGCACTTTGCCGAGTTCCTGAAAAGCTGGATTGAAGCGCTCGATGTGACCCACTTGTAAAATCCGGTGGGCTTCAGCAGCCGCATTGACCAAAGATTCGGCTTCAGCAATGCTAGCCGCGATCGGCTTTTCAATTAAAACGTGAACCCCTGCTTGGAGACAAGACATCCCCACAGGGTGGTGCAGGCGAGTTGGAACGGCGACGCAAACTGCGTCTACGTGGGCAAGCAAATCCCGGTAGTCTTCAAAGAAGCGAACCCGGTATTTGCTTGCTACATCAATTCCCCGCTCTACATTTATATCTGCAACACCTACGAGTTCGATATCTTTGAGCAAGCTCAGAACTCGCGTGTGGTGCTGACCCATATTGCCAACTCCAATAACCCCAATGCGGAGGGGTTCGAGTTGACTTCGCTGACCGAAAACATTTCCGTATCCCAATGACATCCTATCTAGCACTCCTGGATTCTCCTCCACCACAGGAATCAAGCCCGTTGGCTTCCCGATCGACTCACAGCCATCCAGATAGTACCACAGTCAAACTATTTGTAAACTACCCCACGACCTTAAGCCGGGGGCTTTCTGTAGCCCTGATGTAGTCTGCAAGGTTGCAAGACAACACCGAACCTCCGAGCATGTTTACGGATGCTCCAACGATTGAAATCACCTTTGAACCATTCTCATCAGCATCACAATGATTGCCACAGTGTCCACACTTAAACACTTTGCCACTTCGATAAGACTTGCCTTTTATCGGATGAATGTGCAAGCACTTGTGGCAAGTTTGGCTGGTGTAGGCAGGATTGACAGCCACCACTTCCACCCCGTATTTCACGGCTTTGTAGCTCAGAAACCATCGCAGTTGAAAGAATGCCCAACAGAAGCGAGCGTCTACGTTCCGTCTTGCTTCGAGGTTGCTGATTGGTGCGTTCTCTAATTCCTGTCAGATCTTCAATCGCAATGATGGCATTGTGTTGAAGTGCAGACAGCACAATCAATTTGCTGATGTTATGGTTTAGCCAAGTTTGATAGCGACGTTCACGTCCCGACAGCCGTTGCAAAATCTGTCTTGCCCTGCGGCGAGTAGATCTTGTGCCTTTCGAGGCTTTTTGTTGGAGCGATGCTCTGACTCTGGCAAATTTGTCTCTAACGTCCGTTATCTGCTTTCCATCCCACTGATCGCCAAGGCTGGTAACTGCAATATCTCTGCGACCGAGATCTACGCCAATCACTCGTTTGGATGGGATGGGATCGGTCGCCTCAGACTTAATCTGGATGTTGACGTAGTAGCTTCCATCCTGACGCTTGCACAAGGTCGCACTGCTAGGATTCGCTCCCTTAAGCAGTCCAACCTGGTAATTACCAATGGCAAGTTTGAAGCGTTCCCGACCGCCCACCAACGTCAGGCTAACCGTCCAATCCTTCTCTCTAAAAGCAAAGATTCGAGCGTCATAGTCAACGCTAGTTGGCTTAAATGCTCGGACGGGATTGCCTTTTTGTTTGGCGGTTTTACGGTTGCTAGAGACACGGGCGATTGCCCGAATCGCTAAGTTGGCAGACAGCCCAAATTGCTCCCTCACCTGCTCATAAACCAAGCCTTGAATGCGGGGTTTATTTGTCAGCTTAGGGTCAACAGTTTGATTGATGTAGGTGCAAGCATCAGAAAACGCCTGAAGCGTTGCCTCCAACTTAGGGGCAACTTCGGGAGACACTTCAATCTTGCAAGCTACTGTCAAAACTTGTTCCATACCGCTAATTATATCACATATGACTAAAGATAGCTCAAGGCGGCGGTCGGCGCAGCAGCGTTCCTCTCCAAGTCGGTAGCCAGGGGCTTCCCGCCGGTTTTTCGGTGAAGAATTTCTAAGACAGGTGAAGAAGAAACAGGGAAGAAGGCAGGCGACAGAAGCCAGAAGGCAGACGGCCAAAGGCAGTAGGAACCCGATCCCTTTTCAGGGAATGGCGTATTGACAAAATCGCTAAGATATGAAATTGAATCTGTGAAGCCTAGTTATCCCGATCGTGAATCGCCCGACACATCGCCACAATACAAACCGATCGGCATATTTTTCCAGGACGATCGAACATTTCTCTTGTTTGGGCAAAAAATTCCCAGTCAACAAGTAACAAATAATACAAATTTCGGAAAAATGCCATCCGTAGTAATTCGATATTTAGATTGGGCAATCTTTGAATTGAAAAGAATTTATGTTAAGAATGGGCATACTTACTGGCGATCGCTGTCAGCAACAAACTAAACTTAAGTAAAATCTGATGAGGCCGACTATGAATCAAAAACAAAGGCAGAGATTAGGAAGTGCGATCGCCAGCACAATTTTAAGTTTGGCAGCCGTCTCATTGGTAGGAGTTGACAAAGCACAAGCAGCCGTCCTCACCTACAATTTTCAAGTGGCCGGATCGAGCGGTTTTTTTAAATTGAGTAACTCCTCGCTTACAGGCGGAGAAACTGAACAAATAGCAGTTTCTGAGGGACAATTTAATGGTTTTACAGCTCCCTCTGGCAGGGGCCTATATGAAGAAAAGCCACCTCAAAAATACCACGATTTAGCAGGGGCAAAAGCTGAGTTCAAGGGTGGGGAATTTCAGGGACTGATAGCAAGCGGTGGCGACTACTCGATTTCAGAAACTAACATTCCGGATGCAGAAGGAGGGCCTGTTTATACTAGATATGAGGGCTCGGCAGTTTGGCGTATGTATCCTGCTATGGGCAATGGGAAACCTTTGTTTTGGGGATACAGTAGTATCCTAATTACATACTTAAGTGGCGGTCAATTAAGACAAATAATAGACCGAGGTGCGGGTCAACAGCTTAACTACGTGCCTATGTCTTACACCCTAGTGGATACGGCAGCCGAACCGGTTCCCGAACCCTTAACATTTGCGGGTACAGCTTTAGCACTGGCTGGTTTGAGTTGGTTTAAATCCCAGAAAAAAAGGGCGGTATGATGGGTGCGATCGCTCTTAACAACAAACAGTGAAGGGCGGTTTTAAGAAGAAAAATCAGACCAACAATCACAGAAAATCACGCCAATTTAATGTAGCGAAGAGGCAAATTATGAATCGGAAACAACGGCAGAGATTCGGAAGTGCGATCGCCAGCACAATTCTAGGTTTTGCAGCGGTGTCAGTGGCAGCAGTTGAGAAAGCACAAGCAGCCGTCCTTACCTACAATTTTCAAGTGGAAAAGGGTGGAGGTAGTGGTTTTTTTAAGTTTAGTGATTCCTCACTGACAGGAATAGGATCTGAAAAAATTGCAGTGGGTGAGGGAAGATTTAACACCCCTATCAGGGTCTATAAAAATGACTATGATTTAGCAGGGGCTATAGCTTTATTTAATCAAGGGAATTTTCGCGGACTGCAAGCATCGGGTGTGGAGTATGCGACGAGAGAAGAGGCACGAGGAGGGACTGATTACATCAAGTTTGAGAGCAGGGCAACCTGGTATATGGGTACCGAGGAGGCGATCAGTACGTGGGCATCTTATTTCTGGGGGTATGGTGAGACAATAGTTAGCAACAGGCAGGGTTATTTGGGCAGAGGTCGTACAATTATCAGCAGTGCGCGGGTTTCTTACTCCCTAGTGGATACCGCAGCCGAACCAGTTCCCGAACCGATAACATTTGCAGGGACAGGTTTAGCACTGGCAGGTTTAAGCTGGTTGAAACACAAGAAAAAAATGGCAGCTTGACGCGCGCGACTGTTAACAATTAAGCTCTCAGCAATCATTTTTCGGAAAATATTCGAGTTGCAAAATTTTGCGATCGATTGGGAGACAAAGCCCGGGCTTTCAAAATTGCGGCTACTAAAAACGCATAGGACAAAACTCCGACTAATGCTAGCAAAAGTACGCTGACTGCACCTGACGCATTCCACAAGGCGTGAAGTGCGGAAGCGCTGAAATAACCTACGCCTAAAATTTGCCAGCGCTTCGTGGGTTTGAGTGCGCTCAAACCGATGAAATATCCCAAATAGCCGCTGTAAGCCATGTGTCCGGCGGCGGAACCCAAAATTCGGGGAATTAGCAATTGCAATCCTACTAATTGTCCGGCTTCGGGGCCTGCTTGCAGGGTGACATTTTGGATGATATGGGGGACGTACTGTCCCAGGGTTTCTAATAGTGTAAAGCTGACTGCTGAGGCACTTCCTAATAAAATTCCGTCTAATGGTTCCCAAACGCCGATGCGATCGCGCCACGGATTTTTTAGCAAATTGCCCAGGATCAAAGCTCCCAAAACGGGCAAGGCTTTCAGCAATTCTTCCATCAGACCCGCCCCGAAGAACATTCTGATTAAAAAAGGCAAAAAACTGATTTATTCGCCTTCTGCGGGCAAGCGACCGGGCAAAATTTCTCTAAATACTAATATAAATCCAATCAGTAAGGGGCTGAGCAATATCAGAACTGTAGCTAAAGCGGTACCAAGCAATACCCACCACGGCTTGTGTTTGCCGCACAGTTGATAGATAAAGTAGTAAGCCGCACCGGCGAGGTAGGCTGACAGCAGAAAGTTGAATGCTACGGAATTTCCGACGGCGACAAACATCGACACGACAAAGATAACTGTGGCAATACCTGGATATAAATAGGCTTTTTGACTTAATTGTTTGCCCGTGGAGGCGATCGGGAATAATTGAGTTAAAGTGAGAGCGTCTTTTTCACTGACTGGAAAATTGCCCGTTTTTGTGGCTGGGTATGCGGGTTTAGTTTGGTTTGGGGTTGCGGGAGATTCAAATATGAATTCAGGGCCGTCAATACCGAGACTGATGCGATCGCCTGTTTCTAAAGTTTGGCAGCCTTCGAGCTTTTGGCCGTTGATATAAGTTCCGTTAGCGCTGTTGAGGTCGCAAATTTGCCATCTCGTCCAATTACCATGAGTTAAGGGACGGACTGCGGCATGGCGGCGGGAAACCATGCCGTGGGCGATCGACTCTAAAGCTATTTGACAATTGCGATCGCGCCCGATCGCCACTTCTCCATATTCAGAAAGTTGGTACTTGGACGCTAGCCCGGACGCAGCGCCTTTGGCGGGCACTTGTCGCAGAAATCCGATTTCATTAGTCATCAGTCAGTTGGCAGTTGGCAGTTGGCAGTTGGCAGTTGGCAGTTGGCAGTTATTAGTTATTAGTTATTTGTTATTAGTTATTTGTGATTGATGGTTGGGGAGCAGTTATTAGTTATTAGTAACAATCAATAACTCACCACTAACACCTAACAACTAGGAATCAATAACAAGTAATATAGGACAACTCACCAATAACAAATAACAAATAACAACTGACTACTGACTAATGACTGCTGACTAATGACTAATCATAAATTTGCTCTGGCATCCTGAACGGCTGCATAGAAAAATATGCCTGTGAGCGGTATGCTGAGGGCGAGGATGATGCCGGTAACTACGTTGCCGAGTTGAGCTTCTCCCGAAGACAGCTCAAAGATTGAGCCGACTGCGGCGATCGCAGTGATGCACGAAAGAGCTAACAATAAACCACTTTTTGGAGTTCCTGCCATCATACTGATTTTACGGCCTTTGGCGAAAATTTGTTCTTGACTAATTCTTCATTGAGTGCGAGCTTGTTTTCTACTCTATCTACAAACAGCACTCCGTTGAGGTGATCCATTTCGTGCTGAATTGCCCTCGACAATAAATCTGTCGCTTTCAGGGTTTGCGGGCGGCCAAATTCGTCGCGGTAGGACACTTCAATAGCTTCTGGGCGTTTGACTTCTAAATAAACTCCCGGAATGCTTAAACAGCCTTCTTGCAAGATGCAGATATCGCCGCTGCTACTTTTGATGGTGGGGTTGATCAAAACCAATGGGGGTGTGGCGGGATTGTCGGGTTCGCAGTCGAGTACGATTACTTGTTTGTTAACTCCGACTTGGGGGGCTGCCAAACCGATGCCGTCGGCACTGTACATGGTTTGCAGCATTTCTCGGACTAGCTGCCGAATTTCTGCATCGATGCTGCTGACGCGCTTTGCTGGCTGCCGCAGGACGCGATCGCCTAAAGTGTGTATTGTTAGGGGCGGTTTTTCTAACTTTTTCTTTTCAACCAAAACCTGAACCGTCATAAAACCTCGCGAGATGTTTGGAAACCCCCAACGAAAGCGGTTGGGGGATTACATGGGAACCAATACTATTATTTTCAATATTAATCTAATTTTAAGTAGCTATGACTGGAAATGCACCAAACCAACGGCCGGTGATTTCTCTGGGGCTTTCGCCTGTTTTATTGGCGGTAGAGCTTGCGGGGGCGATCGCGATTTTAGTGTCGATTTTGCCGATCGTACAGTTTTGGGCCGTTTTGCCCGATCGTATTCCAATTCACTTCGGCTTGGGGGGGCAGCCTGATGCTTTGGGCGACAAGGTGATGATTTGGATGCTGCCAGCAGTGGCTGCTATTATTTTTGTGGTTTTAACTGCGGTATCGCGCTATCCGCATACTTTTAACTATCCGGTACGGATTACTCAGGAAAATGCGCGCCGACAATATCTCTTGGGGCGAGGCCTTTTGGTTTGGCTGAAGGCGGAGATTTGTTGGCTATTTGCTTTTATAGTGCGGCAGCAAATTATTGTGGCTTTGGGAAATGCTCAAAGGTTTAGTATAGAGTTGGTTTTCGGGATGACTTTTTTGATATTTGCGACGGTTGGGGTCTATTTGGGGAGGGCTTATTTAGCTCGCTAGCTGTAGGCAAAAACTTTCACATAAAAAGGTTTGTAGTGAGGACTTTAGTCCGCATCAAAGAAAGGACTAAAGTCCTGACTACAAACTTTCACATAAAAAGGTTTGTAGTGAGGACTTTAGTCCGCATCAAAGAAAGGACTAAAGTCCTGACTACAAACTTTCACACAAAAAGGTTTGTAGTGAGAACTTTAGTCCGCATTAAAGAAAGGACTAAAGTCCTGAATACAAACCTTTTAATTAAGCCATTAGATATGTTTGCTGGTTGTTCATCGGCAATACTCGCAACCGTCGATTTTTCAAATCTGGTTCTAACCCTAGTTCTTCCATGGGAATCACGCCCAGCAAAACAGCAGCAACGCCTTCGGGCAATTCTAAACAATCAAATCTACCTTCTCTCCCTTCTACAATAATTTGAGCGTCGGCAAAAATTCGACCTTTTTTGATACCAGCCGATGTTTCTACATCTCTTTCTCCCACCTGTATTAAGCCTAACTGGCTAATAATGGGAGCTGGCAAGGAAAGTAGAGTTGCTCCGGTATCGACAACAACTTTGTCGAGTACCGCACAACGAACTTCCTCGGTAGAAATGAATCCCCGTTCTGCCATAACTAGATCGATACGATTCGTGACGGTGATTGTAGTGATTACTTGACCCATTTGTTTGCCTTGAAGATTGGGGAGTACCAGGGTCATATTATGTTACCTCTTTGAGTGTAATTACTGGATATTTCTATTGTAATGCTATCTAGAATCGTGCTTAGTTGGTTAAAATCGTTTTAGTGACCTGTTCAAGTTAGAATTTGCCTCAACGCATGACACCAGAACCCAACTCTCCTCAACCCAATCCTCCTAAGTCGAACGTGACTGTAGAAAGCCCTAACGGTGCAAGCCCTACTGTGCCGCCAGAATCAGCGACAATCGTTGCTACTGCTGAACCGGAAAAACCGCTACCGCCGCCTCCTCCAACTCGCAGGGTTTTATTGCCGCAGCAGCCCGCACAAACGACTGCTGAGATGACTGGTTCGGTGCTGACGCTGGCGGCGATCGCAGCGATGATTGTAGGACTGGCTAACGATAGCATTTGGATCGGCTTAATAGGCGCCGTCGGTGCGATCGGCATATCGCTGCGGATGATGTGGCCGAGTTGGGGCAAAATTTGGGTGCAGGTAATTCCGCCGACTTGGCGCACGCTGATCATCTCTTGCTTCGGGCTGTTAGCTGGGATTGTGGGCTTGCTGATGCTCAGCGGTACTAATACTGAACCGGGAAGCCGCAACATCCAAATCAACTGGGATGCTATCGGAGCTCTCGGCGAGTTAATTGGTGCTTTGGGTCAAATTTTGATCGCAATTTTGGGCGTTTACGTGGCTTGGCGCCAGTACGTGATCTCGAAGGATTTGACGATTCAGCAAAATCGCATTACCCAGCAGCAAACGATTGATGCTTATTTTCAAGGGGTTTCCGACTTAGCCCTTGACGAGCAAGGGTTTTTGGAAGATTGGCCGCAGGAAAGGGCGATCGCCGAAGGCCGCACCGCTGCAATTATGAGCAGTGTGGATGCTGAAGGTAAAGCGAAAATTCTGCGGTTTTTGTCGCAGTCGAGACTGATTACTCCTCTGAAGCGCGATCGGCTTTTAGGCCGCCCCATCCTTGACGGCGATGGTGGCTACGCTGAAGACAGAGATCACGGCCTCCGCGTCATCGATTTAAACGTCATGTTAGCTGGTGCTGACCTCGCTGGCACGGATTTACGGTGGACTGAGTTGAGCGAAGCCAACCTTGTCCGAGCCAATCTCAGCAAGTGCGA
Source organism: Microcoleus sp. PH2017_09_SFU_O_A (assembly GCF_020738625.1). Taxonomy (NCBI): domain Bacteria; kingdom Bacillati; phylum Cyanobacteriota; class Cyanophyceae; order Oscillatoriales; family Microcoleaceae; genus Microcoleus; species Microcoleus sp. PH2017_09_SFU_O_A. The sequence continues at coordinate 28,370 of NZ_JAEQCF010000066.1, read as the reverse complement.
TTTAGTGAAAGCAAACCTCTCGCGCGCTATTCTGTACGACGCCAATCTCGTTCGCGCCGACATGAGAGCCACCAAATTATTCTACGGCTCGGCAGAAATGGCATCTCCCCGCAGCCGCACGGAATTTGCCAACTATCAAACGGGTGAATATACCGGCGCTGTGGTTGAACGTGCTGATTTCACTGCTGTCAAGCGGCTGTCGGACGAGCAGCGCTATTACTGCTGCGCTTGGTGCGGCTCGAAGTCGCGAGAGACTATTCCCGGCGGCTGCGAAGGTATTCCCAATAAACTGGGACGCTAAAATTAGCAGTACCGCTGTACTTACGTATATATTTGGCGATCGATAGGCAGCCGACTATACTGTATTTAAAATCAACAGTCTGGCGCTGTTTTAGCGATGACAAATACTGATTTAGGGCTAGAAGTAAGTCCGCGTCAAGCAGGCACTAAAAGCAGAGATGGGTTAATTTTTGTAATTACTATGTGGTTGCTGAGCCGATCGGTAATTGCGATCGGGATGCAGCTAATTGCCCCCTTCCTGTACCATCACTCGCTGCTCTACCAGTCTCAGGACTCAACGCCTTTTGTGGCGGGCTTTATTCCCAAAAGTGGCTGGGAGTTGTTCTCCCATTGGGACGGCGAATGGTACACCAAAATCGCTACCCTAGGCTACTCCTACGCCGATGACGGAGAGCAACATTCTGTTGCCTTCTATCCGCTGTTTCCCTTGCTAATTCGGGGGCTGATGACCCTCGGAATGCGATCGGACGCAGCAGGGGTATTAATCAACTCTTTTGCATTTTTGGGCGCATTAGTGCTGATTTATTTTTGGGTAGAACAGCGATACGATACTGGTGTTGCCAAATGGACAACCGCTATGCTAGCTTGGTGTCCGTTCTCGCTATTTTGCACTGTCATGTATACAGAAGGATTGTTTCTGTTTCTGACAGCATCTGCTTTGCGATCTTTTGAGAGGGGCGAGTATATTTGGGCTGCTGTTTGGGGAGCTTTGACAACTGCTACTAGGGGGCCGGGAGTAGCACTGATACCTGCTTTTTTGCTGACAGCTTGGAGGGAAAAAAGACCTCCACTTGCTTATTTTGCAGGTTTGGCTAGCGCTCTTGGGATATTTTCATTTAGTATATATTGTGCTATTAGATTTGGAGATGCTTTAGCATTTGTTCATGTTCAAAAGGGATGGGTTCAGCCGAGTTGGTTCGAGGTATTGATTCAAGCTCTCAAATTGAAGGTATCTGCTATCAGTAGAATTGTGATGATTTTTGGCAGCGGCTATTTATTATGGTTTTTGCACAAAAGGCTTACCACTATTGTTTTGACTTACGGTTTTTGCTCTTTAGCACTGCTGCTTAATTCCGGAGCTTTGCGATCGGTAAACCGCTACGCTTACGGTATGCTGCCGCTTTCAATAGCTCTCGGCTTGTTGCTAGCAGCTAAGCCTCGTTGGGGTTACGGGTTGATGGGATTGTTTGGTATATTTCTGCTGTACGTTTCCGTCAGATTTGCAGGTTGGCTGTGGGTAGCTTAGGGGCGATAGTTGGCGAGCATCTCTTGAAAAAACTTAATTTACCAGAAAAATGAAAATCAGACTATTCATTACTCCAATCCTCGGACTTAAGGGTAGAGGTCGCTCTCAAACTGTCAACTGTCAACTGTCAACTGTCAACTGTTGAATCTACCTCCCAAGCTGCCTGAAAAAAGTCTCTTTCGCACAACATAGCGTAGCGATAGGTTGCTTCTACTTCCGGTATAGATTCGGCATAGCGATCGACCAAACTTTCCAGCCGTGAAGCTAAAATCTCAAACTCAGGGCTGCTATAGGTGACAATCCAGTCGCTCAAGGCGTGTTTTGGTATATTAGGCTTGGCTAACTGCTGTCCCAAAAAAGCATACAACCGCAAGCAAGGAGTCATCGCCGCTACTGTCAAACCGACACCGCTTCCCCAGGCAGTTGCTAATAAAAAATCCGTGTAGCGGCGGGTAGCAATTCCCGGTTTAGCCTCTTGCAAGTTTACACCCCATTTCGCTGCATATCCTTGATGCAAGCGAAGTTCTTCTAAAACGCCACTCCCGAGATTGTGGAGGATTTCAAATCCCTCCCAGTCGGGTGCTTTTGCCGCAGCGATACTGTAAGCGCGAGCAAATGCTCCCAGAAAAAATGCGTCTTGTGCAACATAATATGCAAAACTATTTTGGGGGAGGCTGCCGTCAGCAATGCCTCTGAGAAAGGGATGTTGCAGACAAGCTTCGCTTAAGTCTTGATTTGCTTGCCACAGATAGTTAGAACTTGTCATGAATTTTTTAATTTATCGGTGGTTATGATGGTAATTGTTATATGACTTACAGAAATCACTCGGTTTCTCGTAGAAATATTGGGGAAAGACAACGATGAATCTACTCACAAACCAGGTTTTTAGCCTCCGGGCCCTGAGTACCCTGTCTTAGAGTCCACCTCAAAATCTATGATAACAAATATATTTGGCTTGATTCCATTGGTGACTCTGGGCATTTTGTGGCTTATATTTCAGAAAATAGATAAGTGTTGGCGCAGTGCTATTTTGTCCGCAGCAATTGTTTGGGGAGTTATAGTTGCTTTGTCTACTGAAATTTTGAGTTTATTTAGGTTGCTGACTTTTGAGTGGGTGTTTGGGCTGTGGTTGGTAGCAAATATTCTCGGCTTGATGGTTTATCTAAAATTTAAACCTGTCAAGCCAATTTTTGAGAAAAGTCAAGAGGAGAAATTTTCTAGTGTATTAGTCGGGTTGCTAGGCGGTGTATTTTTTATTTTTGCTGCGGTTGGTTTAGTTGCTGTAGTTGCACCGCCTAACAATTGGGATTCTATGACTTATCACATGAGTCGGGTTGCTCACTGGATGCAAAACCGCAGTGTCGAGCATTATCCCACTTCTTACGTGCCGCAGTTGTATCACCCGCCTGGGGCTGAGTTTGCGATTATGCACTTTCAGATTTTAACCGGGGGCGATCGCTTTGCTAATTTGGTACAGTGGTTGAGTATGGTGGGAAGTGCGATCGCAGTTTCTTTAATTGCTAAGCAACTGGGGGCAAATGGGCGGGGTCAAGTTTTTGCAGCAGTCTTTGCTGCGACTTTGCCGATGGGTATCCTTCAGGGTTCTAGCACTCAAAACGATTATGCTGTATGTTTCTGGGTAGTGTGTTTTGTTTCCTGCGGTTTAGCTGGACTCTCGGCAGGAATAACAGGGATTAATACTTTCAAAATCGGTGCGAGTTTGGGTCTGGCTCTCTTGACAAAAACGACAGCTTATATATTTTGTTTGCCTTTTATTATTTGGTTTTTTGTAGGAGGAATTCAAGGTTTTCGGGGGAAAATGCTGCAACCTATTTTGATAATAGCCGGTGTGACTTTTGTATTGAATGTCGGTCACTTTTGGCGAAATTACGATTTGTTCGGTTATGCGATCGGAGCGCCAGAAAGTTTTACCAAAGAATATAAAATTGAAGCAATTACTCTGCCAACTTTCCTGTCAAATGTCATTAGAAATTTAGGTATGCAAGCTGGTACGAGGATTTCCCGGATTAACGGTGCGATTGTCGGAGTGATTAACGTGCTGCACCGAATACTGGGCGTAGCGACAAACGACGCACGCATCACTTGGCCTCCCGGACAAGTATTTGCGATCGCCACACCCTCATTTAATGAAAATACAGCTACCAATCCCATTCACTTTGGGCTGATATTTGCCAGCATTACACTTATACTTAAAAATCCTATTTGGCAAAAAACAAAAATAGTGATAACTTATTTGATTGCTGTAATAATGACATTTTTACTTATCTGCTTCCTTCTGAAATTACAACCTTGGCACAGCCGCCATCACCTGTCAATATTTGTATTATTTTCGCCAATATTTGGATTGGTAGTATCGCAATTATCAAATCATAAAAACGCAAATTATCTGGTGGCAATTCTGATTTTAATGTCGCTACCGTGGGTTTTTCACAACAACTTTAGACCTCTCGTGGGAGATGGTAACATTTTTAATAGCAGCAGACACGATCTTTACTTTACAAGCCGCCCGAATATCGAGGTTGCTTACAATACAGCAGTAGATTTTGTTAAAGCTCAAAACTGCACGAATATAGGACTTTCTTTTTGGGCTAAAAATGCCTGGGAATATCCCTTGTGGGTGATGTTTCCAGAGCCGGGAAAACCAGCACCTCGCATTGAACATATTTCTACTATCGATCCTGTTGTCAAGCAAAAATTAAATTCCGAACCTTACAAAAGTTTTATCCCTTGTGCGATAATTTACCAGTCTACAAAAAATGACGGCAAACAAGGAAAAGAGATAGTCCTCAAAAATCAAACTTACGCACAAAAATGGTCGATGGAGCCGCTGAGCGTGTTTGTGAAAAAATAAAGTTTTGATTTATTTGATTTAACCGTTGACACCAGATTTTACAACACAAACTGAGATGAACAATATACCTAAGTATTCCTTGATAATTCCCATCTATAATGAAGAAGAAAATCTCCCAGAATTGTACCGACGAATTAGTGCTGTGATGGATCGAATGGACGGCGCTGTAGAATTAATTTTAATCAATGATGGCAGCCGCGATCGCTCTCTGGAAATTTTGCGAGAATTGCACGAACAAGACTCGCGAATTTGTTACCTCAGTTTGGCGCGCAATTTCGGTCACCAAATAGCTGTAACTGCTGGATTAAATTTTTCTAGCGGTCAAGTTGTAGTCATCATGGACGGCGATTTGCAAGACCCGCCAGAGCTAATTCTAGATATGGTAGAACAGTGGCGTCTCGGGTATCAAGTTGTTTACGCTCAGCGCACTCAACGCCGTCAAGAAGGTTGGTTTAAGCGGTTGCCTGCTTATATGTATTATCGCATTTTGCGGAATCTTGCTGATGTTGATATTCCCATAGATACGGGGGATTTTTGTTTGATGGATCGGTGTGTAGTGGATGTGCTCAATGCTATGCCAGAACGCAATCGCTACATTCGGGGACTGCGGGCTTGGATTGGTTTCAAACAAACTGCGGTTAAGTTTGAACGAGATCCGCGTTTTGCTGGCGATGTTAAGTATACCTTCAGCAAATCTTTTGCTTTGGCGATGAACGGTTTAGTCTCTTTTTCAAAGGTTCCTTTGCAACTGTCGATTTATTTGGGTTTATTTTCGGCTTTGGTGTCTGTTTTAATGGCTTTTCTGGTTTTGTACTGGCGTCTTTTCTCTCCGGGTGCGGCATTAAGTGGTTTGACAATTATAATTATGGCGGTTTTCTTTTTGGGTGCGGTGCAGTTGGTCAGTATTGGGATTTTGGGCCAGTATATTGGGCGGATTTATGAGGAGGTGAAGGGCAGGCCACTTTATACGCTGGCTGAAGTTGCTGGTTTTGCCGATCGCCAAAACAAACAAAAATCATCTTAGCAAACAACAGTTGACGAATCTTGCCTAAATCGTCTAATTTGTGTTATGAGTTAAACGATCGCGCCCCACGCAAATTTCCTGCACATCACAAATTTGCTGCCTGCTTAATTGATGCTTTTTTACCCGCTGCGACGCAGGCTACCACTAAACAAGCGCTGCCTAGGGCGATCGGCTTAACAGTTTCACCAAGCAAAATAGCGGATGCCAGAATAGTCAAAAATGGTTGCAATAGCTGAATTTGCCCTACCCTGGCAACTCCGCCAATGGCCATCCCCTCATACCAGGCAAAAAATGCTACAAATTGACTGACAAAACTCACATAGGCAAAACCCAACCACGCCGTCGGTGCAGCGACTAATCCTTGTTTTAAAACCACAAATATTGTCGGCAAAACCTCGAAGGGAGCGATAACTATCAATGCCCAACAGATAACTTGCCATCCACCTAAAGTTTTAGCTAATCGCCCACCTTCGGCATAACCAAAAGCAGCAGCAATGACTGATGCAAATAAAGCTAAATCTGCGGTTTGGAGTTGCCCTGCACCACTAATAATTCCAAAACAAACAACGGTTAAACTTCCGGCGATACTAGCAACCCAAAACCGAGAAGATGGCCGATCGCCCGATCGCAAAACTCCCCCTATTGCTGTTGTCAATGGCAAGATTCCCAATACTACAGCACCGTGGGCGGCAGGTACTCGCTGCATTGCCCAGGCTGATAATAGCGGAAATCCGACAACCACTCCCAATCCGACAACTAATAAACTCCACAATTGCCGTTTAGAGGGAATAGCCTGATGTGTTATTTTTAAAGTAACTGCTGCTAGTATAGCTGCTACTAATCCGCGTCCTAAGCCTACAAAAATAGGGTCTAAATCCTGCACTGCGGCTCTGGTTGCTGGCAGTGTTAAGCTGAATCCAACTACGCCTAGGAAACCGTAAATTAGCCCGATTGTTTCTCGATCGAATTGAAGATGTTTCCAGTGTAGTTTCATTTTTTACCTGTGAAGTAGACTTGTTTTTTTAACAAAGTGCAGAGGCGTAAGAAGAAATTAAAATCGGGAGCATCCCATTTTTGCTTTCAGATGGCGGACAGTTGCATCAGAATAGTATATTTGGATCGCAGCAGTGCGAGCGTCTCGCTCGCGAACCCTGCCACGAGCGAGACGCTCGCACTGTGTAAAAAACGCTTTTTACCAAATTGGGATGCTCCCTTAAAATCAGACTATTCATTACTCCAATACTCGGACTTAAGGGTAGATGTCGCTCTCAAACTGTCAACTGTCAACTGTCAACTGTCAACTGTCAACTGTCTTACCAGACTGCCAAAATCAGTGGCATATTGTTGAGAGCGGAGATGACAGCAAAGTTTTTGCTCGGTGGAAGCGATGATTTTTCTGGACTGTGCAAGATGATGTCCTGTTTGTCAAGTGTGATCCAAGCAATTCCTGACAAGACTTGAATTTCTTGATGATTTTGAGGCAACCTGTACACCTCGTTTTTCATGAGGATTATGCGATCTGGCGCTGCACATTCGGAATATCTTTGAAGCATAGCATCTCCTTGATAATTAACAATCAAAAAGTCACAAATTTTCCCTCAATATCCTAGGAACGGGTTAAATATAGCCTTTCTCAAAAAGATGAAGTATGACTGACAGCTTATATAACCGCTTAGACAAAGAGGGCTGAAGCCCAACAACATACCTCACCTATCTGAGAAGGGCTATAAGTTCCTTGAAAACTGCAAATTATCCCTAAGGTTGTGTTCCCACAACCAACTTGCTAGATGAGCAAGCGAACTCTTAAACTCGCACTCCTAAAAAACGATTTTTACAAAAGCATTTTGCTCTCAAATAGAAGTATTAATTCACTTTAATCAAAAAACTGGAATCTGTGAAGATACGGTTTGGGAAACTTTGATCGGTACAGTTGCTCAATCCACCAACTGTTTTGGTAAAATATCTGAAAACTGTACTGGGCCATTGGACAGAGTAATCGCTTATAGTGTGGCTATAGCGGTTTTCGGTTAGGACACGGCAGAGCGGTGTCTTGTATTTCATTGAATTGAAAATTGCGATCGCCCTGTAGTGTCACGAGCGAATATGTGCTGTGAAAATACCCCTAGACAGACAATCTCCCAAACCGATTTACTTGCAGATTCGCGATCGCCTCAGACGACTGATCCAGTCTGGGACATTACCACCTGGACAACGCTTGCCTTCAATTCGATCGCTAGCTAACACCTTGCAAGTGGCCCGATTGACAGTCATTGAAGCTTACAGCGTTTTAGAAGCAGATAGCTTGATTTATGCTCGCCAAGGCTCAGGATACTTTGTCAGCCATCAAACAGTGCCCACGCCGAGACTGGGAACGGCTTTTCCGTCGCTTCAAGATGCGATCGTCCCAGACAAAGATGGAGGCGGTTTTTGCGATCGCTTCTTGGCTTCAATTCAGGTACAATCGCAAACAGGAATTACTGACTTTAGCTCGGGTTTTCCCCGTCCTTGGGGATTGCAAGACTTGCAAAAAATCGCCAGACGAGCCGTCACCGAAGCCGGAGATACACTCTTCAGATACGGTTTTCCTGGGGGACAGCCGATTTTGCAGCAACAAATTGCTCAAATGTTGGTGCAACAAGGACTCGATATTGCTCCAGAACAATTGATTCTGACTAACGGATCTCAGCAGGGATTGTCTTTAGCGATGCGTCACTATGTCCAAGCTGGCGATCGGGTAATTGTAGAAGCACCAACTTATCACGGAGCACTTGCTATTTTAGAAGATATAGGAGCTAAAATTGTCGGCATTCCCATGACTGGAGAAGGGATGAATTTAGCTATCCTAGAATCTTGTCTCCAGACTCACCGCCCTAAATTAATTTACACGATCAGCACGCTGCACAATCCTACTGGGCTGACAACTTCTCAAACTCATCGCCAGCAGTTATTAGCATTAGCCAGTCAATATGAATGTGCCATTTTAGAAGATAACGCTTACGAAGGACTAAATTTTCAGCCTGTTCCTGCGCCTATCAAAGCCTTTGACCAGCAAAACCTGGTAACATATATTGGGACTTTCTCGAAAACTCTAATCCCAGGTCTGCGAGTTGGTTGGATTATCGTTCCAGATGTCAACTATCAGGCGATTATGAGACAAAAATTATTGCACGATTTTCACGTATCAACTATTTCTCAGGCTATAGTTAGTGAATATCTGGCTTCCGGTCATTACCGCCGACATTTGAATCAGATTCGGATGCAAAACTTGCAGAGTCGAAATGCCATGCTGCAAGCTTTGGAGCGTTACTTTCCCCAGGAAGCCAGTTGGACAGTCCCTGAAGGTGGATTGTTTTTATGGGTGCATTTACCGAATTGCCTGTCAGTGCAAAAAATTTGTCAAGAGGCTTTATCTCAGGGTATTTTGATTGCTTGCGGTACAGCATTTTTTCCCGATCGCAAAGGCTATCCAGCAATGCGATTGAATTTCTCTCTTTTGCCTGAAGAAATTGAACGGGGTATAGCCATTGTTGGTAAGTTACTCCAGCGACATATGATATCAAGCTTGAAAGCAGTATGAATGATATAGCGGTTCTCAAAAAAGTAAGGTACGTTGTTGGGCTTCAGCCCTCTTATATTTATTATATAGTAAGCGAGGTCGCATCAAAAACTCCATTTATAATCATACCTCATCTTTCTGAGAAAGGCTATATATCGCAATCCTTGTCGGATATATTAATCTCTCTCTCTTTCTTTTTTCTGCTTCTCTTCGTCTGTCTAATCTGCGGTTAGTTCAAAACAAGAATACTTATGTTCAAACTCTACGAATATTCCCCTTCGGGAAATTGCTATAAAGTTCGCTTGCTCTTAACTCAGCTCAATATTCCCTTCGATCGCACAGAAATTAATATTCTCCAAAAAGAAAGTCGCACACCCGAATTTTTGGTCAAAAATCCCAATGGCCGCATTCCGGTTTTAGAGATTGTACCGGGTAAATTTCTCTTTGAATCGAATGCAATTATGTTTTACTTGAGCGAAGAAACTGAGTTTTTCCCCAGCGATAAATTTGAACGCGCTCAAGTCATGCAGTGGTTGTTTTTTGAACAGTACAGTCACGAACCTTTTATTGCAACTTCTCGTTTTTGGTATTTGACAGGGAAAGCTGAGGAATATCAAGCAGCACTGCAACAGAAACAAGCACCGGGTTATGCTGCTTTGGGGGTGATGGAACAGCATTTAGAAAAAAATGAGTTTTTTGTGGGCGATCGCTATTCTATTGCTGACATAGGTTTATTTGCTTACACTCACGTTGCTGCCGAAGGCGGATTTGATTTGACGGGGTTTCCGGCAATTAAAACTTGGATTGAGCGAATCAAGAATCAGCCTCGATATATTAGCATTACAGATTAAGATTGCAGTCGGCTGCATTCTGGCATTACAATGTAAGTATAATGCCATAAAGTCTCCTATGAATCGACGCTTATTTTTGCTTTGTAGTATTTAAATAAAGAAGTAAAATTGTGAATACTATCATTGATCGTATTATATTAATCCAATATATTGTCCAATAAAAGCATAAAACTATCGTCGCAATCAAGAATTTTGTTGTATAATTTAAACAGATTGCCGGACTTTATATTGAAGGATATAATAATTGAAACCGAGAATCTTTACGCAAGGTTTTCGGGTGTAATTAATCGGGTTTAACACGAGACAAAAAATAAATAATTGTGAATGAAGACAAGAATTTTAGGATTAGACCCCGGCTTGGCAAATCTCGGTTACGGCGCGATTAGTTGTCATATTATCCCCGGTAAACAAGACGAAAATAGCGTTTCCCTGATTGATTGTGGCGTGATTAAAACAACGCCTAAGCAGGAAATGGGACAGCGCCTAAAAACAATTTATGAAGATTTGCACACGGTAATTGATGAGGTAAAACCAGATTTAGCAATTGCCGAAAAACTGTTTTTTTACAAAATGGGAAATACTATACTTGTAGCCCAAGCACGGGGCGTTTTGACGCTAGTATTGGCTCAGTGCGGAGTGCCGCTGTTTGAGTTTACACCTGCTCAAATTAAGCAAGCTTTGACAGGGCGTGGCAATGCTGATAAATCGGAAGTGCAAGAGGCCGTGGCGCGGGAGTTGGAGTTGGGTTATATTCCGAAACCTGATGATGCGGCGGATGCTTTGGCCGTGGCTTTGACTGGTTGGTACGACGATGATATTTGTCCGAAAAAGATACCCTTGGAAACTGGAAAAATTTGATTTAAGGGCTGGCAAATAAATACAACCCCAGGTATGCTAGAAAGGTGGGAAACAAAAAAATGATTTTCAACAATCGTACAATATAACAATTGTTGGGTTTGTTTTCCCCGATGTGTAAGGGGCGTCGCCACTCGAAAACTCGATTAAATTTAGGGATTGAAAGAGAGCGACGTACCTACAAATACTAACTTTTTGGTGTACATTTTATCCCAATTTTAAAAGGTCTTACTAGAGTTATTAATTATAAATTATCTGTAATTTCCATAACTACCTGCCGGACACGGCAATGCCGTTTCCCTACATAAGAGTTCCGCTAATTTCTATGTAGCCATTCCATCGCGACAATATTCACTTTTCACATATTGTCTCACCACTGGCGATAAACTGAACAGCGCGTGATTATCCTGTGCTTCTTTTTCAATCAATGCTCGATTTCCCAAAGATTGCAGTACATTGAATAAATCGTCTGGCGATAATTGCACATTTTCTAGCAATTTAGAAATTGAAACAGGCTCGATTTCATTCGCGATGCAGCACATGACCTGTTTCTCTAATTCCGATAGGCGATCGCACTGCTGCTGCAATCTTGCTTTCAATTCCTCTCCCAAGAATAGCATATCATATTTTAAGAATTCAGCAACTCTACCGCTAAATAATTCTTGAATCATGGCTGCAACTATTTTTAACCACAAGGGATTGCCTCGGTAAGTGTTAATCAGAGTTTCCCATTTCTCCGGTTCTAGTAAACCTTTTTCTCGGAGTATTTCGCCTGCTGCTGCACCTAAACCGTTGAGTGGTAAGGTGCGAACGCGGGCGTTTTCTCTGTTTAATGCGACAATTTCTCTAGGCGGTTCCCAACTATTTATAATTAAGCAACTGTTGTGGCAAGTTGCGCCGATACGTTTGAATAGTGTGCTGTAATTTTCATATTCTGGTCGATAATTTCCTGCTATTTGTCGGCTGCTGAGAATTGTTTGTACGTCGTCTAGGATGATGAGGCAGCGGTGCGATCGCAATTTGTCGATTAGCAGCGATAGTAGTTCATCGGTGCTGGCTGGCAAACCCCCCCCTTCGCCCCCCCTTGCTAAGGGTGGGGATTGATTAGATAAAAATTTAAGTAGGCTTTTTAGGGTATTGTGGAGGGTTGGGGATGTGCCGAGACTTCGCCAAATTATATATTCAAATTGATGCTGGATTTGTGGGAGGAGGTGGAGTGCGAGATTGGTTTTGCCAATTCCGCTGAGTCCTAATATTGCGACTAGGCGGGTGCGATCGTGTACGATCCACTGTTGTAGGGTGGCGAGTTCGGATGTGCGATCGTAAAATGAGCTGATATCTGGTGCGTCTCTTAAGTCTTGGCGAGTTTGGGGTTGGGTATTTTCTGGAGTGGGGGTTGAGGGCGATCGATCTTTTGGAACTTCTGGAGAGTGTGAAGTTTCTGGACAAAAGTTAACGTTACCAATTTGTACAACGTCTTTCCAGTAATGTGATGAAACAATGGAAAATTGCTGTCTTTTCAAGGTGGACTTAAAATTAGACTTATTAACTGCTTCACCTAATACATCTGAAAGTATTTTCCATAATTCCGAAGCAACATCCCTAGCATGACCTTCGCTGCAATGAGCTTCCTGTGCGATTTTAGGGTATTTTTGACCTTGCCAAGCACCGAGCAATATAGCCTCTTGTACGTTGTCGAGGTGTTTTCCAGTTTTGGTGAAAACAAGGTTGTCGGCCAATTTTAAGATTTCTTCAGAGTCCATTATTGGGTTGGTAGGCGGTTTTTTTTTGATTATATCCGACATTTTCCGATAGTACCGACATTTTCCGATATTTTTCGACCTGTAAAAGCGGAAAAATTATATAAAATTGCAGATAAAACCAGACAATATCCGACAAAAAAATCATAAAAAGAGATTATTATGAATTAAGCCAAAAATTGCTGTACTTTTTTATGAAAACTTTAGACTCTATTCAGCCACTACAACTGAACGAACTTCTCAACATTGATGAAATTGACCCTATTTCCGAACAAGACGAAGCTTGCTTAGACGAGATAAGGTTAGTCCTTGAAAAGCACGGTCGTCTATCCAAGTTTGGTATCGCTCTATTACACAATCATTTTCTTTTAGAAGAAGATGAGGTTTTAGTTGAATATTGCGACACAGAGAAACGTATTTTAACATCAAAACCAACTAAACGCCAAGAACTTGCGAACAAGGATACAATAGAAACACTGTGGAAATTTGACCTAGCAAGCAATGGAGGACAGAAAAATAAGTATTGTGTAAAAGAGTGCCCCCGAGATACTAACGGTCGTCACTATGGCTATAAAGAACACTATCCTGGTGAAGAATAAGCAAAAGATAACCTTCAAACTATCCAAAGACAGGAATAGTTATAGCAGTTTTCAGATAAATGAGGTATGCAGAAACCCTGTATTGTCAAGCTTTTCAGGTCAAAATTCATACCTCACTTTTTTGAGAAAGGCTATACTTGCTATTTTTCTATTCCAACTAAAAGCGATCGCCCTTTTCCTTCCCAAAGCGCGATCGCTCTTTTTTTGAGTATTCCTAACTATGTCGATCCAACACTATAGGCGATTTTTACGGCTTTGACAATCTTTGATGATATCGGGTATATTGCCACTATGTCTGATTTGACATTTAATCTAAAACAACCTAAACTATAGATGGTAGATTCAGAAAGTAAACCCATTGTCTGGCTTAGTGGTGAAGTAAAAACACCCCCCTTTTCTACTGATGCGCGTATTCAAGCCGGATTTCTGCTGCGAAAGCTACAGGATGGCGAAAACCTATCCATGCCATTATCTCGTCCTATGCCAAGTATCGGAGAGCGTTGTCACGAGCTGCGTATAAGCGATTCAGAGACAAGCAAGGATTGGCGCATCATTTATCGAATTGATGTAGATGCTATTATTCTCTTAGATGTATTTAACAAAACCACAAATAAAACACCGAAATTTATAATATAAAAATGTAAAAAACGATTGAAACAATACGACCTAATTTGAATTGATATCGGGAAGGTATTTTTATGGATCAAGCTAAACGCCAACGCTTAGAAGCAGCCGGATGGACTATTGGCACTGTAGAGGAATTTCTCGGACTTTCGCCAGAAGAAACAGCATTCATCGAAATGAAACTTGCACTTAGTAAAGCCATCAAGCAAAACCGGATTAGCCAACAGATGACGCAGCACGAGCTTGCCCAAAGAATTAAGTCTAGCCAGTCAAGGGTTGCTAAAATGGAATCTGGCGATCCTTCCGCTTCCCTCGATCTTCTTGTTCGCACTTTGCTCACCTTTGGTGCTACACGTCAAGACATTGCTGAGGTAATCCTTAACAGTGCTTCCTCACAGATATCTCCTCTTAACTGAGTTAGCATTCAAGTTCGATCGCCCTTTCTTTAACTTCATCCGCAAGAGCGATCGCCCTTTCTTGAGTTACACGATGAAGGACACGGCAGTGCCGTTTCCCTACGAATATCTGTTATTTTAGGTCATATTTGTAGGGACACGGTAATGCCGTGTCCGGCTTCTAATCCCCGCTGTCTGCAAGCAAAAAACCTAATTTGGGTGTGGCGAATGCACCTTAGCAGCATCATCAACCACAGGATGAATTAAGGTCGATCGCAAATCTTGCCTAATTTCCGATTTCAAATACTTGCGCTGCAAAACCTGCCATTTTTGCCAAGCCCCGTAGCGTTTTTCTGCGAACAAACCAGCCAGTTTCGGCAACTCTTTTTGCAAATCGCGATCGACAAAATCTGTCAGAAACTCCCCTAAAACTTCACAGTCTTGAATATCGCCCAAACATTCCTGAACAGCTTTTACATCTTCGACATAAGCTTCATAAGTCGGGCCGTAAAAATCGCCAAACAGATTCATCAAATAGCGAACCCGCTTAGCTTGCTTCCGCAAATCGTGCAGAATTGTTCCCTCCGCTGCTAGCTTTTCTTCCACAGCCTCAGCAGTCAAATCATCAGCAACTTTAACTTTGCCATCCTGATATTCGGTGCCCAGCAGCCAAGCCGGATGCAGGAAAAATTCGCTGACTTGAGGTAACAGCAAATCCGGCAAAACCTCAGCAATTGGCAAATGTTCGATCGCCCGAAACTGCGGTTTTTCTACCCAATTCTCGATCGACTCTTTCAGCGACTGGTAACTTTTGTGTTCCAAAACAGCCCTCACCCGTTTCAAAGCCCGACGGCGCTGTTTGAGCAAACTCAACAAAGCCTCATCCAAAACTTCCTGTTCGTCAGTCGGCAAATTCGGGTAATAGCGGTTTTGGAGACTTTCGAGCATCACATCCAAATCTCTGAGCGTTCCCAGAATCCGCCCCACCTTACCAATTTTGCGTTCAGAAGCTGCTTTTGGCAAGTCTAAAACCGGAGCAAAACCCGTTACAGCCGATCGCAAACGCCGCATTCCGACTCGCATTTGATGAAGTTCTTCTGCATCTTTGTCTTTGAGAACTTCAGCCTCGTGCGCTACTGCTTTGCGGAAATATTTCTCGATCGCACTAGAGGCTGCGTCTCCGAGAGTTTTGACTTTTGCTGATGTTTTTACGTTCATGGTTGATGTAGAGTCCACTTTCGCGATCGACTTTAATTTTGATTTCAAGGCTTTTCTAATAAGGTGTTACATCCTAGCACACACTTTTCATTGATGAACCACAGCAATAATAAATCTTAATGTAAAGTGCTTGACAATTTATCCAAAGTCAGCATTTAGTAATACCAAATCCGGGTTATTCATCCCCGTTATAAATTGTAGGGTGCGTCGTTGACTGGCAGCCCGGTGGAGGGCGAGAATTCTTCGTAGCGATGCACCCTACGTCTCTGAGATCCTAAAGGGGGTTTCTTGTCGCCATTCGTAAGAAATATTAATGTCATGTGCTTGACAATTTATACAAAATCAGCAATCTAAAAAATCTTCAATCTAAAATCTTCAATCTAAAATCTAAAATCTAAAATCTAAAATAAAATTCCCTCCCCCGCCCTTGGGCTAATAAAAATCTGATTTGTGGCGGGCTTTCCCAAATAGGTTAAGATCGCTGCAAACCGAGATTTATTTACCAAAGGGAGAGAGAGGGTGCGATCGGGAAGACAAGTTTTAAATTAAATCAAGTCCGCCCAGGTTGTCCGACTTCAAAGAGGCAGTTTAGCCTTTCCAGTCTTTCTCAGATTGTTCGAGCACGTAGGTTGCTACATCCTCGATTTGGTCTGGCTTCAAGCGGCCACCAAAAGCAGGCATAGCATTTTTGCCCTTAGTTACCTGAGTCGTAATAGCTTCGATAGAATTCATGCCATACTTCTCAAGAGCGCCTTTTTTCAAGGTTTTCATTGCCATAACGACGTTCCCGCCACCGATGTGACAAGCAGAACAGTTGTTGCTGAAGATTTTAGATCCTTTAACAGCATCTCCAGCCAGAGCAGGGCTGCCGAAGCCGAAAGTGAAAATTGTGAACGCTAACAAGGCGATCGATAAGAGTCTTTTCAACGCAGTTCTCCTCTAATGGACAGACAAAGATTGATTCTTTAGTTATTTTACCTGTTTTAACAGGCGCGATCGCGACTACACGCACGATTCCTTTCTCCCGAGTAATTTACCACTTTTTGGCAGTGGCAGTTCAACTCTCAAAATTATCCACGCCCCAGCCTGGAGCTTTCTGAGCCGCCCGGATCACAAAAGCAGCCAAATTTTCAACCTCAGTCTGTGGCATCCAGCTTTCGGGTACTTGGCGGCACCAAAAAGTTTCCTCACTGCCGTCATAAGTCATGGGCTCTCTCAGATATGACACCAAACCATTGATGTTGCTGCGAGGAGGCGTTGCCCCCTGGAGATCTGCCAAAGACAGAGAGATCATCGGATCGGGCAAAGTTGCTCCTCCGACGTGGCAATTCATGCAATTTTGCTCGAACAAAACCTTGCCGACAGACAAATCCTGAGCTGAAAACAACCGAGTGTGTCCCTCCGTGTCCAATTCCAGTGGTACAGGTTCGCTAACTTTCAAATAGCGAGTTACATAAGAATCGCCAGCAGCCAAAACAGGTTGAGGAGCCAGCAGCAGGAGCGGCAAAATAATTAACATCCCCAACAGAAAGCAGAGAAAAACACCACGATGCATCATAAAGGCGTAGAAAAGTCAATAATCCACTAACATTTGCTCGTACAATCGAATTTTTTTTGTTGCGCTCTGACTTTCGTCAGTATCAACCAGTCCGCTAGCTCAAGTCAGCGAGTTCGACTGGGGAGAATCAATCAACTAGAAGTAAATTTGAGATTTCAGATTTTCGATAGAAAAACGGCGAGCCAGCAATCCTTGCCAAATCCCAGCCCCTCTCAATCCAAAATCCAAAATCTCAAATTTCAAACTAATTAACGAGCGCCTTTGCCACCAGCCCACTGGCGGGAGATAATTTTCGGCTGCAACAGAATGTGACCGGCAATCGCGTACAAATCTTCATCGGAGAGATTTCTCATCTCAGCGAAAATATCGGCACTCTTCATGCTCGGATGCAGTTCCGAAATTTCTTGAAACCCGTCATAAGTCGTGGGATTTTTCATATAGTCCACCAGCGACTCAATATTATTGCGGGGTGGGTTGGCCAAAGCCAGAGTTTCGGGACTCAAATTGAGGTTCGGGTCAGTTTTTGTCATGCCGGAAGCGTGACATTGAGCGCAAGTATTTTGGAACTGGCGTTTGCCTTGCTGGACTTGTTTGAGGCTCAGCACTACTGGAGTGCCCTTGTCATTTAAAGTTACAGTGCGAAGCTCAGCACTCAGTTCGACAGCCATCGCGCTGCTGACAAATAACTGAAATGTCAAGAATACAGCGGTCAGAGCAATGAAATATCTTTTAAGCATGGTTCTCCTTAAAAAAATCCGGCAAATTATTGAACGCTAAGAGAGTATAGCTGGCAAACAGATTTCTGTTCAAAATTCCTTTCTTTGGTGACAACTGGCGAAAGTTTGTGCAGCCATACCTTTAAAGGTAGAGGAATTTTGCGATCGATCTAATCTGCAATTCGTTTTGAGTCGCGCCTTTTTTCGAGAGCGGACATAATTGCCTTAACATCTTCCAAAGCCAAACGGGTTTGAGGGTGTTTGTAGGCAATTTCCAGCTCATCACACAAGCGGAGCACGTCTTCAACAGGGACGTTGAAGTCTTCTGCTATTTCTGCGATGGACAGGTCTGCAAAACCCATAATTTTCAGGTCGCTGACGGATCAGAATTGAGTTGACTGCTGTTGAATGAAAGCTGGACAATTTAACAAAGCGCTGTTAGCTGTCATAAAAAATATTCGGTAAGTGGGAAACTCAGAGTCTTTAGACCTGAGAGGAAAACGACGGGCGCGGTTTCAACCGCCTTGAATCCCCTTTCGGGGTTAGAGGGGTATGGTTGCCCCTCTGGCTTGTTAGACCTGCAACACTGTTTCAGTGACTTTAAAACTGTTTAATTGCAGATGACAGAGCGGAAAACTGGCGTCGCATTCTCCGGTGTCGTGACCTGAATAACGTCTCCTCGCGATCGAGGGGTCTGGTCAGAACAGCTTGTAATTTCTTACAAGCTCAGTGGCGTTGATTCCCTGAGTTCCTGACCTGATAGTTTGTTCTGAGATTTTGTGCGATCGCCAGCTAACTAATCACTAATTAACACTAAGCATTTTTGCTCAGCCAAGCTTCCCACTCCATCAACTTCCAACCAATATCATCCCATTGCCGCGTCTTTATTATCAATAGGACTTGGGCGCGCAGGACTAAAAACCCCGTATCTGCGTGCATTTCTCGCTACCAAACTTCATGTTTTTCGTAGAAACCACGGTTTTTGGGGAATTCCTCTGACATTTTCGTCTTTGGCGGACTCACCAACAGACGGGGCGATTTTCCATTTTTCGATTTGAGATTTACTCCACAGGTGTCTTATGGGGCTTGAACTTTGGTCGAAAATTTTGATCGGTTCGCCACAGGAGTCATCCGGCGCAGCAGCTTAGGGAGAAAGCTTGAAAGCGTGAGTCGGTGTCGCCACAGCGTGGTGGCTTTCGGTAGCATCGTGGGCGGGGAATTCCGAGTCTGCCAAGAAAGGCTGGGGCTGGTGGAGGCTGATGAGTCCAGCCAGAGTTTTCTTTAATTGAGTTCGGGGTACGATCAAGTCTACAAAACCGTGGGCGAAAGAGTATTCGGAAGTTTGATAATTTTCCGGCAGCTTTTCGCGCAGAGTTTGCTCGATTACCCGGCCGCCCGTAAAGGCTACAGTAGCTTTTGGCTCTGCAATTATAATGTCTCCTAACATGGCAAAACTGGCGGTGACGCCCCCGGTGGTCGGGTGGGTCAAAATTGGGATGTAAAGCAGTCTCGCTTCCCGGTGACGCTCTAGAGCCCCGGAAATTTTAGCCATTTGCATCAGGCTGAGCATTCCTTCCTGCATTCTCGCACCGCCGGAAGCGCAGACAATGAGTACGGGTAAGCGTTCCCGCGTGGCGTGTTCGATGAGGCGAGTCAGTTTTTCTCCGACAACTGAGCCCATGCTGCCGCCGATGAACTGAAATTCCATGACTCCGAGGGCAACGGGCAAATTTTCGATTTTGCCGATGCCTGTTTCTACTGCGTCTAGGTGGCCTGTTTTTTCTTGAAATTCTCGCAGTCGATCGCTATACTTTTTGCGATCGCGAAATTTCAGCGGATCGGTGGCGTGCAGACCTCCGTTAAGGGGCACCCAGGTATTGGGGTCGATCAACTGCTCGATGCGATCGTCACTATAAACTCTGATATGATGCCCGCATTCCAAGCAAACCATTTGATTTGCTCGCAGGTCTTTGGTATAGCTAAGGGCATCGCAAGCTGTGCATTTATTCCAAAGTCCGTCCGCAATTTCTCGTTCCGGCCGTTCTTGGGAATTCGGTACTGATTTTCGTCGATTTGCAAACCAATCAAATAGAGACATTAAAACTTAGGAATTGGTAATTGGTAGTTGGTAATTGGGAATTGGTAATTGGGAATTGGGAATTGGTAATTGGTAATTGGGAATTGCCATTTGTCATAATATCAAGTCCGCACTACAGAGGAATTATACTATAGACTGCCCGATCGCGCTGAACTACGAATGTCTCGCGTTCCCCCTGCTGGACGCTCGCGCTGTACTCTGAAGGTTATTATTCCGATGCTCGTCTCAAAGATATCAATTATCTACTATTGACTATTGACTAATGACTAATGACTAATGACTAATAACTAATCACTCTTATTCTGGCTCATCTTCAACAGGACTGATGAGCAGCGACGCAGTGCGCTGGTGTTGGGGAAGAACTTGCAAAGCTGTAGCACTTCCAGCTCCAAAATAAGAGGCTATGCCCAAGTCTACAATTCGAGCCGGGATTTGATGAGCCGCCAGGAGCTGCTGCATTAATTCGGCTTCCCAACGAAAGCTAGTGGTTTTGAGTGTAATCCAAGACACGGGATAATTTTACCAATTTGTCAACTACCCATCATCAAGCGGGGTACCGCTATGATGTGGGCTTGTATCTGAACTCCACCGCAATTCCGAAAACCTAGATAGAATCTCAGCTTTAGTTTCACTGCCCGATACATTAGGGGATGCTGACAAGCTCCCCGTACTCATCCAGTCTTGCCGGACAAGCAACGCTCTCATTGCAATGTTTCGTGCACCAACCAAATCAGCGTGTAACTCGTGACCACAGCATTCACAGCGAAACAATAGCCCTTTGTTAGGTCTATTAGCATCCGAAGTATGTCCACATTTAGGACAACTCTTCGATGTATAATTTGCCGGAACTTTAGTTGCTAACGAACCATTTAGATGGGCTTTGTAGTCAATATAGCCGTGCAATTCGGCAAAGGACCATTTCGCCTTATTTCTATTAGCTCTACGCTGCTTCTTGCTAGTCTTTTTCCCGGATTTAGACTTAGTTCTATCCCTAATTCCGGTCAAGTTTTCTAGTCCAATCAGGCTGTTAGGCTTGGCAATTTCCTTGCTAATTTGGTGGTTCACGTCAGCGATAAACCGTCTTTCTCTTCCTGACAAAGCGATTAGTCTGCGCTTGGCCGAACGAGTGCCTTTACGCTGAAGAGTTGGTCTGGCTTTGTGATAACGGTTGGCTTTGTGTCTCGGGTCTTTTCCTGAGTAGAATTTCGACTTGTTTTGTAAGTCTGTTTCTACTGCTAAGTAGCGCATACCCACATCAACACCAGAAACTCTGGTTATTTTTAGTGGGTTAATTTCAGGTACTTCTACTTCAATACTTACCATTAAGTAGTAAGTCTTAGAAGAACGCTGATAGACGATTTTGGCTGCCCCAATCTTGGCACCATTGGCAATCAAATCTAGATGCTTGTTGTAGCCATCATACGGGACTACTATTCTACCTTGCAGCGTGATAATACTCACTTGCTGTTCGGCTTAATGTATTTAGGGGGTTTGTCCAACCCTTTGTACCGTCTCTTGGTATAACCTTTGGCAATAGCATCGTTAGATTGTTTTACCTTAGTCCAAAGAGTTTTGTAGGTTCCAGACACTTGTCTGGGTACGTTGCAAGCCATCTGAGCACCGAGTCCAAAACGAACTCGCAACTCGTTGTAGACGGCTTTTTGCAACTTCAGACCGTTACTGGTTTTACCCGTATCAAAAGCGACTTGTGAAGTATAGTTCAAAGCATCTCGGTAGGCTAAAGCAATCTGAGACACCAAAGCTTTTTGCTCGGCATTCAGGTTGAGTTTTAACTTGGCGGTGATTATTTGAGGCATTACTTTCACTAACTCTGAAAATATTGTATCTCGTGAATACGGCAAAAGCAAGTGGTGTGGCAGAAATAATTTGTACAGCGAGTCGACCGCCCCGAACCCTCCGATTTCTAAAGCTACCGATTTGGTTTGGGGCGGATCTCTTCACTCACGCGCATTCCTCCCGACGCTCACCTGGAAGTAGAGCGCGGGACTCCTGCTGATTTAGTTGAACTGATATTATGTTCGATCGCGCTCCCTAACCGTAGATCGCAAACCCTAATTCGGGAAAAAGAACTGCAAGTAAATAGATAAGATCGGTTCGCCCCAGAGAGCTGTAATGGCTGCACCGAGAGCCAGAAACGGGCCGAAGGGCATGGGTTGACGACGATCGAGCAATCCGATCGCGATCGCCCCACCACCAACCAAAGCCCCGGCTAAACAAGCGATAAATGTCGCTAGCAGCAAGAGTTTCCAGCCCAGCCAAGCTCCCATCAAGGCTGCTAATTTGGTATCGCCGCCACCCATAGCAGTCTGCCCGAAGCCGATCGATCCTGCAAGTCCGATCGCGTCAAACAGCCACAATCCGACAACTGCTCCCAAAATTCCGTCTAGTACCAGATAGTGCACGGAGTCGATCGGGCTAAATGTCGGCCACCAACCCTTGGCGATTTGGAAAACCAATCCGAGTATCAAACCCGATCGAGTCAAAGAATTAGGCAAAGTCATTGTATCGCAGTCTATCAAAGACAAAGCCAACAGCCAGCTAAACAAAGTCCAAAACCCCAGCGTTTGGACGCTTACCCCAAACCGCCAATAGATCAGCAAAAACAGCAAACCCATAGCTGCTTCCACCAGGGGATAGCGGGCAGAAATCCGACTGCGGCAGTGATTGCAGCGTCCCCGCAGCCACAGCCAACCGAACACGGGTATATTTTCGTAAGTTCTGAGTTGATTTAAACATTTGGGACAGCGAGAAGGAGGATGTATCACCGACAAACCCGCAGGCAACCGATAGATTACCACATTTAGAAAGCTGCCGATCGCTGAGCCGATGACAAAGACGATCGCGGTGACAAGGGAATTAAATATTATTTCCATTAAGTTGTCTGTTGACTGTTGAATGTCGGGATTTATTAGTTGTTATTTGTTAAATTGTGTCCTGTAAATTACTAATCATCTTTGTAGTAACTAATCCAAATTCTCTGATTTTGATGCGGACTAAAGTCCTCACTACGAACCTGATTTTTCCAATTGTGCGATGTGTTATTATTTTAAGGTGTTACCAATCACTAATTACCAATTACTAATCACCAACTATCAATTACCAATTACCAATTACCAATTACCAATTACCAATTACCAACTGTCAACTGTCAACTGTCAACTATCAACTGCCTAATACATTTGAGATTCAATTTCGTCAAAAGTAACAAAACGTTCACCGGGCAACAAAACGGGATGCGAAGCAAAAATTAGCTGACCTCGATCGCTTCCTTGACTGACAACTACACCGGCAGGACGCTGCATCTGCTCGGAATGCACTTTCAAATACATACCATAGGCCGATCGAGCAACTCGGATCAAATCGGGAGCGATCAAGCTGTGACTTTGGGAAATTTCTATCCGGTGTTCTGAGTTGGGCTGGTATCGGGTCACGGGAAACTTATGATAATGGTATAGGTCTAGCTATTGGTTTTGGCTTGAGATCGATCGAACTTACCTTATTTTTTAAGAATAGACTAGGTGGAAATTAATACATTAACTTACAATCCTCCCTTGGCTGCGATCGAACTGCGACTGCGAGCTCTCCTTTCGTCTGAACTCTACGCTGGTGCGTGGGTAGATCCATCGCCGGCGACGTTAATGGGGGTTTTCGAGCACCTGCGGAGTCTCCGCTACATCCTCCACGACTACGTGCCCAGGCCCGTGTCCGAATCTCCGGCCAACCCTGGGGAGGTTCGCTACCAATGGCAAACAGGCACTTTGCTATTCACAGATTTAGCTGGGTTTACGTCGCTGTTGGAAGCAAACACAGCCCAGGGGCGCAAGGGCGCTGAAACGCTGTTGGGGGTGATTAACGACTATTTTGCCTCAATGATTGAAATCGTCAGCAAGTCGGGGGGGGATTTGCTGGAGTTTACAGGAGATGCGCTGCTGGTGCAGTTTCTGGGAGGGATTGACCAAGAGGAGGATACAGCTAGGGCGGTGCGGGCGGGTTTGCGGATGCAGCGGGCGATGGCTAAATTTGCCAATATCGAAACGGCACGGGGTGTTTTGTCTTTGAGGATGCGGGTGGGTATCCATTGCGGTCGCTATATTAGTGCTGATATCGGTACACCG
Organism: Microcoleus sp. PH2017_09_SFU_O_A; assembly: GCF_020738625.1. Classification (NCBI taxonomy): domain Bacteria; kingdom Bacillati; phylum Cyanobacteriota; class Cyanophyceae; order Oscillatoriales; family Microcoleaceae; genus Microcoleus; species Microcoleus sp. PH2017_09_SFU_O_A. The sequence continues at coordinate 4,562 of NZ_JAEQCF010000066.1, read as the reverse complement.
CTGCGGATGGCTCACGTACTGCTGGGGCATTCAGTCCAGCAAGCCAAGCAGGCTGAGGGTTCTGGGACTGTGGGGCGGGTGTGTTTGACTGAAACTGCTAGTTCGTCTTTGGGGGAGCAATTTCGTTTTGAATCGTGGAAGCCCGGTTATTTGTTGGTGGCAGATGATTTCACGGACGATCTACTCGGAGAGTACGATATTACTTTGACTGGGCGGCGGATGCCAAGTTCGATATTGCTCGATCGCACGGTATCGGGTTTGGTGAGCGAAATCGAGGAAGCTGTGAAGCGGGTTGAACCCCTTGCTAGTTATATTCCCAAAACCATCTTGAGACTGCTGGTTGAAAATGCCGACAGGCGGAAAATCCCGCCGGATTTTCCCGAACCGACGGTGATGTTTGTCAACTTGATCGGTTTACCGGAGTTGGTGGACAAAGCAACGCCAGCGGAGGAAGCTAATCTGGTATTGGGCTGTTCTCGCGTGTTTGCGCTAATTGATGCTGTGGTGTCCGCGAAAGGGGGCGTCTTGCAAAAAGTAACGGCGCATTTAGACGGTTCGGATATATTGATTTATTTTGGTGTACCGGACGTTCATACCGACGATCCACGTCGCGCGGCGAGTGCGGCGATCGCAATTCGGGATCTAATTGCCAGTTTACCTCCGATCGTTATCGGCGGTGAAAATGTGAAAGTAAGCTGTCAAATTGGGCTGTCTCGGGGCCCTGTGTTTGCTGCTGAGGTTGGGGAACCGCGAGGGCGCAGGGAGTTTAATATCCTCGGCGATACGGTGAATACGGCTGCTAGGCTGATGAGCAAGGCGGGGGAAAATGAAATTTTGATTGGCGAAAGGGTGTTTGAGTCGATCGGGCTAAACTTCGATTGCGAGGCTTTGGGATCTGTTTCTTTGAAGGGCAAATCTGCTCTGACTCCGGCTTTTGTGCTGCACGGTTCAAAGGTGGAGAGGGGAAAAGGCAGCGTTTAAATAAATTTTAAGACCTAGGCAAGTGGTATTATTGGCTACTCGCACAGACTAAACTCCGATCGATATTTCACCGTTCCGCTGCAATCCTGCAAAGCACCTCTTTCTAACTCCAACACCATAAAAGCTTCATCAGGTACATCATATTCGCATCGCAACATCTTGCTACTAGCAGGAACGAACCCGAAACGCGAATAGAAATCAGGAGATCCCAGCACAACCACTGCCTGAAAGTGCGATCGGGCGCACTGTTTTAAACCCTCGCGGATCAGCAGCGATCCGATACCTTGCCGCTGATAGTTTGGTAAAACTGCGACTGGCGCCAACCCCAGAATTGACAAAGTGCTAGAACATTCTCCTGCGATGACAACCGGACTGAAGAAAATGTGTCCGACTACTCGATCCGATTGTACCGCAACCAAGGAAAATGTAGATGCAATTCCCCGCAGGCGATCGACTAAATTTGCCTCATTTTCTCGCCCGAATGCCACAATATTGACATTGCGAACAGTTGCTAAATCTTCTGGCTTTTCAGTACGGATATCCATAGCTAATACCAAGAATGAGAAATCAATGCAACGGGTGCATCTCAGTTTTGCATTTAATAGTGCTGTCCCCGCTCGCGTATTATACGATACGCGAGCGGGGACGCTCGCACTATAAGAAAAAAATGCTTTTTATAAAAATGAGATGCTCCCAATGCAAAGATATTGGTAGGGTGTGGATTCCTCGATAGTATCCAAAAAGAGGCGAAAAATCGATCGAGCGACGCACCAACGATATTGGTAGGGTGTGTCGTCCTCGATAGTATCCAAAAAGAGGCAAAAAATCTATCGAGCGACGCACCATAGACAATATTTTATAAAACAAACTCAACATCAATTATTGTAGCAAGGATGTTTGAAATTGGTATAATTCCTGTGAAAGCTACACTCGAATATAGCTTTGCATTCCCTCTGCCGGCAAAACAATCAACCGCTGATTTCTCAAGTCCGGTTCTAAACCCAAATCTTCGAGGGGAATTAAGCCTAGTAAAGGTTCTTCTCCTGCGGGAATTTCTACACAATCATATCTGCCTTCTCTGCCAGCCACAGCAATACTGACATCTTTGAACAGACGAAATTGTCTGGCTCCTATTGCTGTATTTCCTTGGATTTCACCAACTAGGGTTAAACCTAACTGACTGATAATATCTGCTGGCAAACAGAGTCGAGTTGCTCCTGTATCGACTAAGACGTTATCGATGGTGATAGAGCGTATTTGCTCTGGGGGGATGAACCCTCTTTCTCCCAGGATTTCATCAATGTGATTGGTCACGGTTATTGTTGCGGTAACTCTGCCCATTTTTTTATCCTTTTGTTTTGCTATAGAATGTTTTCGTTGATTTTTGATAGAAAAATATACAACCTAGGGTGCATATTCTATATTTTAACAATATTTGTAATTGAGCGCAATATTTTTATTCATTCCTATTTTTTTTACTAATAAATCTTGCACGTTAATAGCAAAAATGCTCTCTAAATATTAAGTTGCGAAGCTTCTTCCATTGTTGTTTAGAAACATCTGCGCGAGTTTTGTCACCCGATGGATCGCGGATAGTCCAAATTGTATCTGCAACGCGATCCTCTTCGAGGGCTCCGCTAACAAGCGATCGCCCGTGAGAACGATAGTCGAAGTCCCAGAAAGCATCACCGGCGCAATCTCCTGGTGTAGCAATCATTTCGCGATCGACTGTACGGCGAATCGCATTCCATTCGCGGATGTAGATAGGAGAATCGTCCGATCGCAATTTGCGATCGCCTAATTGAGGATTAACCTTGTAGAAAAACCAATCCGTAAGATTATCCACGGCTTGAGTTCGTGATTCTAAATCCCGCGCTGTAGCACAGTCTAGATTTGGGCCGAGAAACATGGCAAAAGTTAACATACACACTGCGGAAAACTTCGAGATTGACTCGATCGATCGCGATTTAATTAGCATAGTGATGCGCTCCAGTCTTATAGTCCACAATTAGAAAGAAACATCTCGCGTCGAATTGCTGACCATTCGCCGATGCCAATTTTATCGCTTTTGGGGATTTGCTGTCCAGTCCGTTGAGGATGGCGGCTGTAAAAAATTGTATCTGCAAGGCGATCGTAAGTCTGTTCGTAAGTTTCGCCGTTAATTGTGGTGAATTCCCATCCTGTCTCTCCTGGGGCGGGCCTAAAGCAGACTTCTTGTACCGACTTGACTCGCGGATCGATCGCCTCGCGTAATTTTTGCCATTGATTGCTATATTCGCGATCGTCCGTTTGGAGTTTGCGATTGTTTAGTTGAGGATTTACCCTGTAGAATAGGAAGTCTGTCAATCGATCGACGGCTTGTTCTCGCGATTCGGCTTTGGCTGGATGGGGGCCCAGGAGGAGAAGGGCGATCGCAAAAACACAAACCATTAATAATCTGGAGAGGGGTTTAATTGACAGCGACTTGACTAACATAGCAATTTGGCATTAATTCCTACTGATATCTCCACCATCTTAACCTGCACTTACGCAAGAGTCCAGAAAGCAGATTTTCATCAGAATACTTCGTTACAGTCCGTAAGTAGATGAGTGGGAAAATACATAAGTATGTCATTGCGAGCTCTTAGCGAAGCAATCGCAATCGCTATGATATCATTCCGATACTACCGGAAGTGATACAATTTTCTGTTATTCCTGAAGTTCTGCTAATAACTGTTCCCCGAAAGGATGTTCTTGCAATTTCTCATATGTCAAATCTCCTTTGCTGATGCCTTCCCGACACAATCCAACATAATTTTTCCAACACATGAGAACTTTAGGATGATTTTCTGGCAATTTGGTGCGAATAATTTCCGCTGCATCAAAATACAGCGATTCCGCTTCCGAGTACCTTCCTTGGGATTTATAAAGTTCGGCTAAATTGTTGAGATCAATGGCTAAACTAGGGTGGTCTTCAGGGAGTGATAGTCGGTATATTTCTAAGGCTTGTACATATAGAGGTTCCGCTTCCGAGTACCTTTCTTGAGATTTATAAAGTAAAGCTAAATTATTGAGGCGTGTGGCTAAACTAGGATGGTCTTCTCCAAGCACTCGCCTGTCTATTTCTACTGCTTGTAAGTACAACGGTTCAGCTTCAGAGAACCTACCTTGAGAACGATACAGTACGGCCAAGTTATTGAGAGAAATAGCCAAACTAAAATGGTATTTTTGGAGCGATCGTTTGTCTATTTCTAATACTTGCAAATATATAGCGGTTCTCACAAAGATGAGGTACGTTGTTGGGCTTGGGCCCTCTTAGTTTAAGGGTTATATAAGCTGTCAGTCATACCTCATCTTTTTGAGAAAGGCTATAGTATTTCCGCTTCAGAATATCTTCCTTGAAATTCATAAGATATCGCTAAATTTGTGAGGCTATTACCTAAACTGGGACATTACTCACAAGTTAAGCTAAAAGCACTGTTGTCAATGAGTAATCTTACTCATTTTTTTACCGAGATACCAATTAAAATATGACTCCATTTGTTCCTTTATTATTGAAAAAAAATTGTTCGGGACTTCTTTGAGTTCCAGGGAAAGGAGAA
>NZ_JAEQCF010000065.1:0-27640 GCF_020738625.1 Microcoleus sp. PH2017_09_SFU_O_A | reverse complement strand
TTTTTGACAATCGCAATAATTCTCTCAGTTTACCATTTTGACTATATGATACTACTATTGCTTACTACTGCTTACAAACTTAATAAAGTTTTATAATACCATTTTAGAATTTAGATTTGAGAAACAGTCCTGGACGTGCTTCGACCAAATATTTTTTCCTTCTCCCCTAGATAATTAAGGCCTTCTTCTATAAATCAAGTTTTTGGCTTTTTTAAACAGAAAAAGAGCGAATAAGAAACTCGCTCTAGAGAAAGTATTAAGATACGAAACCTCAATCAAAAAAAACGATAGAAGAATCTAGCTCAGCTCATAAAGGGGAACCCAAGAAAGTTTCTAGTTATCCCCGACTCAGGCTCGCGTCATCAGTCTATGGCTTAAGCAACTTCGGTGATGCTGACAATTTTTCCGCCAGCGCGATGAATGCGCTGAATTTGCGGAGTCATCTTCCCACCAGAGACAAGATATTCAGTGTTGCTCACTCGGCGAGGGCTATCAAATTTAGCTCCTTTGACAACAATCTTGAACATTTTTTCGGTGGCATCTTTGGAAGCACTAATGCGACCGCCTGTGCTTGGTAAAGTAATTTTGTTACCACTATTACCAGCTACGAAGTCAACTAAGCGAGAAGCGGTAAAAGCACTGTCAACTCCTGCATAACCTTGATACAGGGAAAGAGTGCGATTGTAGCCAACTTGCTTTTGTCCGACTTGACTTTTTGCCCCTTGATAATAAGGGACTGTATTCTCGCCAAATTTGTCCTCATATTCTTGACTGTCAAGGTACGAGTCAATTTCTGCATCGTAGCCTTTTTCGATACAGGTGCGAATATGCTCAGAAAGTTCTGCTTGGTCTAAGGGAGCGCGACCTAACAAATGTTTAAAGTTTAGCTCGACAAAGCGGTAGGGAGCGCATGATTCAAAATACCGACTGCGATAGAAGTCGGATTTTGCCACAGCGCGGACAAATTCCCGTACTGTCGTCCCACCATCGCACAACTGGGATTCTGCCACAGTCAGGCGTTCGCTTTCCATCACGTGGGGATTGCCGAGCACTTGCTTGTAAACTGCCCGAATTACGGCCTGTGTATCATCGGAACTGCTAGTAGACCAAAGTTCTACTGGTGCATCTAAAACCACACTCATTGAGTTTCTCCTAAGACTAAATAACGTTTCAAAACAGGGAATTAAGGATTGAAGAAAAACACGCTCAGGGAGGTAATTCCCCAAGTCGTGAAGCTAGAAGTTTAAACGGTTTCTAGTTGACAGCAGTGATGCTGGCAATTACGCCGCCTTGTTTGTGGATGCGTTGATATTCTTGGGAAAGTCTGGAAAACGGCACTACATAAACTTGGTTGCTCTGCCGAATTTTTTGAACCCGATTCTTTGCAGAAGTGCGATAGCCAGTTACTTCGATACGGAAAACCTTACCTTCGTCACCAGAAGCAACGTTGTAAACACTTTTAGCACCGCGCTGTCTATCGGGAAATGACCAACCATCCCCAACTGAACCGCCGGAAGGAGGAATGACTGCTACAGGGGTTTCTTGAATCACGTATTTGTTCAAAACTGGGGATTTTCCAGAAAGACTTCCTTTGAAATCGCTGCTGGAAGGGCCGCGCAAGAGAGCAAACATATGAGTAAACCCAACCATATTTTGTCCTGGTTGGGTTTTGTAGCCTCGGTAGTAGGGAACGATATTTTCGCCGTAGGCGTTTTGGTATTCATCGCTGTCGAGGTAAGAATCAATATCTGCCTCGTAGCCTTGAGTATCTAAGATAGTGCTATGGGTTCTCATTTCTTCTAGGCCATCCGGAGCTCGACCGAGAAGATGTTTGAAATTCAGTTCAAGAAACCGATAGCGAGGACAAGTATCGAAAAAGCGAGAACGGTAAGCGTCGGATTTTGCCAGAGCGCGGACAAATTCGCGTACACTCAATGCACCACTTTTGAATTGCGATTCAGGAATTGTTGCCCGTTCGCTTTCCATGACGTAAGCATTACCCAAAACTTGCCGGTAGACGGCACGAATAATGGTTTCTACTTCTTCTTGTGAACGTCCTGGAATCAGTTCTAAACAGGGTGTTTCTTCAAATAAACTGACTCCAAGTCGAGATGCAGGTCCAAAAACCATTTAAAAAATCTCCACTATTGTGTTATGTGAAAATTTACCATAATTGGATGTTATATTAGAAAACTTTACATAATGTAACATTCCAGGGGAGGTTGCTGTTTCACGTACTACAGGAGTTTTTTGGGGTACAGGAGTCTTTTAGGGTAATAGGTGTGGCTGTAGTATGTGCTGCGCTCGCCTGGAAATTCGTCGGCGGGAAAATTAGAGAGGCGGTAGCTCTCCGGCAAAACTTTGACGCTTTTCAAACCATAAGGAGCCATTCTCTGAGCCCCAAATCTGTTCGTGAGTATTTACATCCATACCGCGATCGAGACTGCTCCAGGTTGTTTCGGTAATTTCTACGTCGCTGATGAGGTAGGTTGAACAACCTTTTTTTTCGATGAGACACTGGTTTCCTGGTTCTACACTACCACGAAACATTTCTCCTTCTCGTTTGAAAACCATAGAGCAATTGTAGCGCCGTTGAATGCAATCTGGTTTAATTGTTTTGAGAATGCTTAATTCCCGTGCTGCTCCGGCGTATTGTACTGGATCGTTGAGACTATAATTTTCAATATAAATTTGTTCTCCTTGGTCTATTAATTTGTGGACTCCTTGACGGTAGGGAGTCCACAGATCGTGGTCATAAACCTGCTCGGAGTAAAAGCCAATGGCGTTAAAAAAATCAAATGGTAAGGGGCGGAAAAATATATGAATGTGGGCAAATTGTTGTGGTTTTTCAAAGGATTGTTTGTAGTTGCTGAAATCCCCGGCCATCCACTGAGCCAGAGTGATTAAATCATTGGTTTTTACTGAAGTCATAAGCTGTTATTTATTTTTTATAGATTGTCAAAAGTGTTGCTATAAAATCAGTGTTCGGCTTGTTTTCTCGACTGTTTAGGTAAGGTGCGTCGCCGCGATATTGTCGATTTAAATTAGGTGTTGCTGGTGGCGACGCACCCTACAAATACTGTTGCATGATTTTCGATAATTGGTATTATTTGCCGGAGAGCGATCGAATTTCTGAAGAAAATGATGCGGTGACAACTCCACTTCCTTTACTGGTTTTGATCAGGGAAACACGAAAGCGCAGGTTGGGATTGGCAAACCAAATTTTTTCTTCGGCGGCGGCGTTATCGTAGCTTGTGAGGAGGACAAAGGTGCCATCGTCTGTGATGTGATAGTCGGCGGCGGCGGGAATGGTTTCGGCATATCCTTGGTCTCGCAGTAGTTTACCGCGATTGGGGACTGTGGGATCTGGGATTGGTACGAGGATACAACTGCCTTTCATTTCAGCGTTTTCATCCCAATCTGACTGGCCTTCCCATGCCATGTGAAAGGGGTTGACTGCTTGGGCTGGGTCGATGTTGTAGGATTTGCAGAGGTCGATTACGGCAGCATCATCGGGTGAGAGTGCAACGATATCAATGACTGACTCGATCGCTTCAAAGTGTCGGAAAGTCAAGTGATGGGCGCTGCGCTGCGATCGCCACTGTCCGAGGGAATTGTCAACAAATTGCTGGATGTTCATGAAAATTATTTTACAAGCTCATTGACTCAAATATTCTTTTCAATTTTTTAAGATTGACGAGAACACTACAGCTTGCGGGTAATGGCATTGTACTATGTTGTTTGAGGATGGGAGTAGAAGGACTTGAACCTTCGACCTTGAGATTAAGAGTCACCTGCTCTAACCAACTGAGCTATACTCCCGCATCTAGGCTACTATAACACAACTAATCTGAAATATCAACTATTTTTGTAAATATTTGTGGCGATCGCCGGCTGGCGAGTTTTCTGTAAGGGCGATCGACAAGAGCCAAGAACCCGCAAGCTACTGATGGTATCATTCGTTTAGTTACCTTCGAGCCAGCAGAGGAGGCAATCGTGCAATGGATTCATTAAACATTCAATATCGCGACATCGTTGAAAGAATTCTCCAAGAATATATCGATTTTCTCGGTAATGACGACCTAGCTGAGGTCAAATTAGTATTAGATGAAAAGCGCGATCGCTATTTGTTAGTCGAAACAGGCTGGCAAAACGGTCATCGCATCTACGGAAATTTGATCCACATTGAAATTATCGACAACAAGCTGTGGATCGAACACGATGGTACGGAAGATGGAGTTGCTTACGAGTTGATGGCGGCGGGAATTCCTCAAGCAGATATTGTTTTGGCTTTCAAATTGCCGGAACTGCAAAAAGTGCGATCGGGGGCGATTTCGCGATCGTGAGCGATCGACCTTATTAAGGTGATGCGCGTACCTGCGATAGTCAGTCCGCGTTCTGTTCGGATAATCTTTGTTTGAGTGTTCGGTGTCGAAGTCATACTCGTAACCTGTGAGTTATTGCTTCTATAGTAGCTTATGAAATAACGAATTTGCTATTTAAATTTAGTCGATAGCACGTAGCATCCGCATAAAATTTACGATCGCGATCGTCTGTATTGGCACGCACTGCAAACCGATCGCATATCTAATCCTATTTTGAGCGATTGAGCCATCAAAACCTCAACTATATCTTGTTGATTTCTGCACTTAGCCAATTGAATAGGGGTACAGCCCCGTTGATTCCGTGGATTCACCTCTGCTCCAGAAGCTAAGAGCGATCGCACAATATTTAAGTGACCGAGTGAAACTGCGTTGTGTAATGCTGTACATCTGTTATTATCTCTAGCATTGACATAGGCTCCTGAAATCAATAGAAGTTGCACAATTTCCAAATGTCCTTTGAGAGCTGCTTTGTGTAAGGCTGTATTTTCGCTATAATCTTTAGCATTAACATCAGCTCCAAAAGCGATTAGAATTTCTACAACTGGTTTGTGTCCCCGCTCCCCAGCAGCGTGAATAGCTGTTTTGCTAATTGTTACTCCTTGCAACAGTAAAAACCTGACCACATCTTTGTGTCCTCCCGCAGCCGCTTCATCCATCGCTCGCTCGATATGATTTTCATAGCCGTAAGCGGTTCCCTCTAATGACAGTCTGCGTTCGAGCAAAATTTGCACAACCTCTTTGTGTCCGTTCTCTGCTGCGAATTCTAAAGCTCCATTCCCGAAATCTATGATGACGCTAACATCGGCTCCGCGATCGATTAATAGTTGCACCATTTCCACAAAACCCAACCAGGAAGCAGCGATCAAAGGATAAAAACCTTGAGCGCATTCTCCATTCACATCTGCACCATACTTAATTAGTAGGTCAGCTACCTCAATTTGGTTATTTGCTACTGCGAAGTACAACAAAGTATTGCCGTAAGGAGGTGTTCGTCCGGTTCGAGCATTTGGATCGCCCCCTTGTTCAAGGTAAGACTCAACCTCCTGAATATTGCCGAGTGCAGCAGAAATGTATATGTTGACAACAGCACCTTGAGAAAATAGTATTTCGAGAATTTCTTGATGTCCTTTCCAAGCTGCAACCAGAATAGGGGTTTGCCCATAACGATCGACTATATTGATATCTGCTCCAGCAGCAACAAGTGCTTCAACAATCTTGGGTTGGTTGTTCCAAGCTGCTGCCTGTAAAGGAGTGTCTACAGAGCCAGTACCGCACCGGAAATTTACATCGGCACCAGAGTCAATCAGCAATTTTGCTAACTCTAGATTTTTATAGGAGATAGATGAATGTAGAGGTGTATTGTTAGCTCTGTCTGCTGCATTAACATCTGCGCCTCTAGCAATTAATGTTTCAGCCATCCTGAAGGATTCTACCATAATTGCTTGGTGTAAAGGGGTACTATCTGAGCAACTTTCATCTCTAAAATTTATATCATCTCCCCGATATAGGAGAGCGATAACTCTGTCAAAATCAAGATGACAAACAGCTTGACATAATTCCTGGCTCATTTGTGTTTCAAATGTTTTATTATAAAATTTTGGTTCCACCGCTCCACTAATCATTTTACATAATAAACAAGCAAACAGAAAAGCCAATTACCCAAATAGGTTTGGCTTTTCTGCTATAGTCCTGGACGCACGGGTGGTCAGAAACCGGGTTTTTTACGAAAATCTTTCGTTGTCGCCCACAGCAAGGGCAAAAAACCCGGTTTCTTGGGTTTTGATGCGTAAGTTTTCTGCTACTTATCAATTCAGCAAAATGCTATCGCTGAATCTTGGAGACGACGCCCGCACCGACGGTACGATCGCCTTCGCGGATGGCAAAACGCATATTTTGTTCGATCGCGATCGGCTTCACTAAATTCTAGTCATTGCCTCTCATATTGCCGAGAGGATACTTATTGTCTTTCATAACTCTCATCAAAAACCGTAGAGCTTCATTTACTGCTTCAGAGTCAGGAAACATTTCTGCAACATCAGGTTCCAGATGAACTGTCAGCCCGCTAAAACTCTTGCGTGCATGACCTACTTTTCTCACTCGCAAGCTCTTCAGATCGTATTCCGATCGCAGTTCGTCTTCCATATCTGTTTCAGCCTTCTTCATAAACTTCTCGCTCTTTTCTAGTTACTTCTCTGGCGCTAATTAAACGAATTGTCTTGCCCCTTTCCGTATAAGACACTATTAATAAACGGCCTCGGCGCGATTCTCCTACAATAATATATCGATCTTCCTCATCAGAATGGTCTGGATCGTAGAAATCGACATATAGCGGATCGTCAAAAACAGTTTTTGCCTCTTCAAATGAGACTCCGTGCTTTGACAGATTTCTCGCTGCTTTGTTTTCATCCCACTCAAAATTCATGTACGTATTGTAGCATCATGCGTTTTTTGAATGCAACTGTGTTGTGCAGGCACGAACGTTATTTCTATTGACTGGCGATCGCCCCACTAACTATCTTACAACAGCACCTTTACAAACAAGCAAACAGAAAAGCCAATTACCATTCGGGCAATTGGCTTTTCTGTTACTTGTCAATTCAGCAAAATGCTATCGCTGAATCTTGGAAACGACGCCCGCACCGACGGTACGATACTACGAACCTAGAATAAGGACTAAAGTCCTCACTACGAACCTAGAATAAGGACTAAAGTCCTCACTACGAACCTAGAATCAAGTAAGGTTTTTTTGACCTAGAATATAGGGCAACAATTTAGCGATGTTTCTCGCATCGTCAATCCCTCGGTGATGAGTTCCTTCTAGGGGTAAACCCGCAAGTTCTAAGGCTGTTTCCATGCCGTACCTTTTTGGCAAGCCTTGGGTTTCTGAAAAGACTTTTTTGAGATTGATGTGAGGATAAGCAATGGGAAAAGGAAGTTGATGAAAGTTGCTATCCTTTTTAAATTGTTTGCGATCGTAGTCTCCCCAGGAACCAAATACACCGTTTGGGTAGCCAGACAGCCAGTTTTTCAGCATCGCGCTTGCTTCTGGGTAAGTTGGAGCCCGATCGACTTCCGTTTGGGCGATCGATGTTAGCGCCGTGCAGAATTCGGTGAGAATGGGATGGCGCATGGGTTTGACGAATGTTTGAAATTCATCAACGATTGTTAGGGTTGTGGAATCTACCATCACTGCGCCGATCTCGATAATTTCCATCTGATTTCGGGCGATCGATCCTTTGTCGCAGCAGGTTGCTTCCAAATCGAGCACTAGATAATAGTCGAAGTGTTTTAAATTCATCATAAATTTTACCTAAATATTTTTTATTTTTAACCGCAGATGAACGCGGATTAACGCAGATAATTTTATACGATCGCCAAAACACCTCATTTTTGCAATCGATAGTGCAGCAGCATGAAACCGTTACTGTAGATTTTTCGATCGACCAATTCCAGATTCGTCGGCGCGATCGCCCTTGCAAACACAGGAATTCCCGCCCCAATGACTACCGGATTCAACTTGACAATCATCTCGTCAATCTCTGAAACCACCGTTGCTGCTAACTCACCACCACCGCACAGCCAGATGTCTTTACCCGTTTCTTGCTTCAATTCCTGAACCAATTCAACAGCATTTTCCGAAACCAGTGCAACATTCCCATCGGGGCTGGCTGTCATACTGCGCGAAAAGACATACTGCTTCAAGCTGGGATAAGGATTAGTCAAACCGACATTTAGCCCGACTTCATAGGTTTTGCGCCCCATCAAAACAGCATCAAATTGCTTGTTTCCTGAAAAATTAATTCCCAGCGCTTCGTGAAGGTGAGCCGGAATGGTTTCGGGAAAGCGATCGAACAAATCGGCAAAATGCTCTCCGGCCATCGGAAAGCAATCAAAGGAGCCATCTTCGCGAGCAATAAACCCGTCAACGGTGGAAGCCACGTAATATATGAGTTTTCTCATGTTTAAGATTGTTTGTTAAGAAGTTTTGGGAATCACCAAGGCTGAAACCATGGTAGCAGTAGTGCTTTTCAACGGCGCGATCGCCCGCATCTCTAGAGACAATAGAAGGAAAGGGCGATCGATACTCCGAAAGAAGATAAGCTGATGTCAACTAAATATGACTGCTGAAAATGGCCGAACAAGATGAAGCTTCCAAAACCATAAAAGTCACAATGCCTAACCGAATCCATCAAAAGCTGAAGAAGCTGTCTGACGAGTCAGGAATATCCATGTCTAAACTGATGCTCCTGGCAACTATCAAGGAATATAAGCTCATTGATGATAAAGATACCACTGACTAACCCCATTTAGTACCCAGTCTTACCCCATTATGCTATCCTTTAGGGAAATAGTCAACCCTGGAGGTGTACTTGTGACCCAAAATGAACTCGAAGCCCTTGTCGATGAACTCGGCTTAGTCGCTGTCATTAGCCTGTTGGCAACAATCTGCCACAACAAAGCCCGACAAACCTTGTCCCTCAAAGGACAAGGGGCAAGTCCTTATACCGCTTGGAACAGCAATGGCTTCTTGTTGAAGCAGTTGATGACTCGACTGCGCCCGATCGGCAGTTGCGATCGCGATCTAAACCTCAACGGCAACTGAGGTTCTGAGATTCAACCCGTGCAAGTCCGCAAAGCATTGGTTTTAGTCGGTTAACAGCCGGGTATGTATGCTTTAACTGTTAGGGCACGGGTTGAAACTCCTCGGTTTTGAACCAAGAATGGAGAGGACGGGACTCGAACCCGCATCGATCGACAGCAACTTTCAGGAAACGCGCTTCCTTACTGCCCGCAAGCAGACGGGAACTGCCCCCATCTCGGACTGTTAATTCCTTTCAGTGCATCTGCAACCCGCTGCCAGTTTGTGTTTTCAGGGAACGTCGCGAAGCAACTTTTTACCCTACTCAACAAACGCGATCGTCCTTTTGAGAGCCGCTTTACCTAGTTTTTACGGTGCCATTCCATTTAGGCGACCTCCCCAAAATTTCTATTGCTAAGTAGGTGGACATAAATAAATGCAACAATGTCATTGCGAGGAACGAAGCAATCGCAGGGTTTTCGGATTACTTCGTTATCTTTTCGGACAGGTAATATATATGTCTACCTACTTATAGGATAGCAAATCTATTTGCCAAGTCCCCGAATATTTCATTAAGGAAGATGAAGGAATCGAACCCTTACAGGTGTTACCTGTACCCTTGTTTTCAAGACAAGTTGCTGACCATTTAGCGGCATCTTCCATGATGCAAAACATCCATGATTCCTATGGCTCAAACATAGGAAATCCACCAGGGAGGTACTGCCCCTCCTATCGCCGCGTTATCAGCACGGTGTCTCGCTTTTCGACTTCTGGTGGTGATATCAAATCCCTACAATACATCGGTACAATTAACGGGATTTGATATTAAAAGGAAGATGAAGGAATCGAACCCTTACAGTTGCCTGTACCCTGGTTTTCGAGGCCAGTTGCCAGCCATTCAGCGGCATCTTCCAAGGGTATCCGACGGGACGTTATGGTGTTGCTCGCGAGCGGGACGCTCGCACTGAGGGATTCACAGGCTAGCGTCTCGACCGCTTCGACTTCAGATACCGCATGGAATCAAGGAGAATTGAACTCCTAACCTCTTGCGTGCAAGGCAAGCGCTCTACCAATTGAGCTATGACCCCTTTTTTGGTGGATACTGGTCGGACTCGAACCGACATTTTCCTAGTTGCGAACTAAGTGCTTTTCCAATTAAGCTACAGACCCAAGATTGGTGGATTGCGATCGGATTTGAACCGATATCTTTCTAGCAGCCAGCTAGATGCTTTTCCAGTTAAGCTACGAACCCATTTAACAGGAGCGGTAGGACTCGAACCCACAACATTCGAGGTAGAAGCTCGACACTCTATCCAGTTGAGTTACACTCCCGTATTGTTTGTTAATAAGGCTGGAGCGCGGGTGGGCAGAAACCGGGTTTTTTGCGAAAATACTTCGCTATAGTTCGCAGATTGTATGAAAAACCCGGTTTCTTTGATTTATGGGCAATCTTTAATTAACATCATGTTCATTCAATTAATTGGGATTTGTCGTTGGGCGGGGGCGGGTTTATAAGATTGTTATTTGTAGGCAGTTATTGTTGGCGAACCCGCCCCTACAGGACTTATTGCAAATCCAACACCTACAAAGCTTTCGACTTTTCTTGATACCATTTTTTGGCTGCATTCATCACTGCTTTATTAACCTCTTTCCAGGTCAAGCCAGCAGCTTCTAGTTCTGCAACACTTTCTTTCTGTACGTCAGCGTTAAACCATTTTAAAAATGCTCCGATTTTGTCCATCTCAAACTGACCAGAACAAACTTCTGTCACCCCTTGTTCTAATCGAGCAGGGGTTACAAACAGATTCACAAAGTCATCAATGCTTTGAGCAACTTCTGGGTCGATTTGAACTGGTTGTTTTGTTTTTATAGCTTGGTGTTTTTCGCCTTTGGCTTTGAACAGCAGTTCCGCATAAGACAACCTTTCCGCAAGTTCGCCGCTTTCGGGAAACATTACCAAGCCTTCGCCAATCCCTTCGAGGCCGAAAGTTTCTTTCGCCCAAGGATCTAGTTTTTCTACAGTATCAACCGCTTGATTGAGAGTGTTAACAGCCGATTCTAGTTGAGTGCGATCGCCAAAATCCAAAACAATCGGTTCTCCATAAAAAGGTAAGACAAAAATATCGGGATGTTTTGGCAAAAACTCAGCGATTTTGTCCGGGCAAATTTCCAGTTTGGCAACTTTTCCATCTATGCCGCCGAATTGCACTGCAAAAACTGCAAAGATTTTGCGATCGATCTCAGATACAGCCGTCCGTTTCTGAATGCCTTTACCGCACCATTCCCCAAAAATAGTTGCGTGTTCGGTACTCGCCAATCGAGAGAAGTAATCGATATTTTGATTTACCCAATTCGCAAAGCCGAGATTGTCGTTTTCTGGGGAGATTATTTGCGATCGACTTTGGACAGCAACTTTACCATCAGTAAAGATTTGAATGCCACCATTAGTACCGTCGAGTTTAATTTTAGCTCGATAAGTTATCTTCGGAGCTTCCCCAACCAATTCTAAACTGCGGCGAAGATTGTACAGCAGTTCGATGCTCGGCCATGTTTGCATTACGGTCGATCGATCCGCTGTTTGTTGACAGTAAATTGCCGACAAATCGATACCAATTACTTCATCAACTTTGCCCAAAGCCATACCAAAAGAATAAACACCTCGCAGCTTTGCCGGTTTGATTATAGTACCGTCTTTCAGCACAGAATCAGTTAAGGCTATCGCAACGATATCGCCAACATCATAAATGTTTTCTGAGTTGGCAACAATTTGCACTGAATCATGCCCTGGAGCTTCAAAATTATAGAGATATAGCGCATCAGCATTAGGATGATTTTGCGCGGTTTTTACTTCCATAGCAATTACAGGCATGGGAAACTCCTTTGGTTATAACTTTATTAAAAGGTGAAATAGTGCAATTCCCTAAGGATAGCTGCGCCGATCGCACTATTTGCGTGCGAGTTATCAGAGCATTGCGTTTTCTGAGTTACTAGAGGGACTCCGCCGATGAGTTATTACACACTCTTTAAAGGATGGCTACTTCTAAGCCTACCTATCGGGTTCACTGCACTCCCCGTTCGCAAACGCGCGCCGTTTTTGACAGCGTTACCTTTCCTCTCGTACTAAAGTATGTAGGCTCCAAAGATTGGGACACGCAAAGTACGCGCGGCGCAGCTATCCCGTAGGGAATCGCTCTTAACATAAGACTTACGCATCAATGGTCATAAACCGGGTTTTTTCCGAAAATCTTCCGCCTTCACCAAAAGATGAGATAAAAAACCCGGTTTCTTCGATCGAATAGGTAAGTTTTGCAATATAAAAAATTAATCATTCAATGGAATCAACCTCCTTAAAATCAAGCAATAACAACGAGAGTGGTAGGAGTCGAACCCACAACATCCGCGTCCGAAGCGCGGCGCTCTATCCATTGAGCTACACTCCCATAAATTGGTAGTCATGACAGGATATTACCCCGCTCTTGCTTGTAGCAAACAGGACTCCAAAAGCGGATGATGGGACTCGAACCCATGCGCTGAGAATGGCATACTCAAATGCTAACCTTTACATCACACCCGCAAACAAATTTGATATTTTAGTTTACGTGTAACAGTCACTTGTCAACAATTGTAAAACTTCACTGTCAACTGTCAACTGTCAACTGTCAACTGTTTAATCAGCCAAGCGGATAACGAGGCTCGAACTCGTGCCTAGAGTTTGGAAGACTCGAATGCTACCGTTACACCATATCCGCGCGATCGAAAATGTAAAACTGCTTTTATAGACTGCTCATCGTTATGAAAAATCTCGATTAATTTGAGGAAAATCTACTGTCAAATTCTGCAAATATCCTTCCTTCTTCGCTAGAGTCTAGGACGGAAAATAGTACGCTTTTGAATCTGCCAGCAAATTGACCGTTTGGCAATAAAAAGTCTGCAAACATCTGAGCTACCATAGATGGATCGTTCCTGAAGACACCACATCCCCAAGCTCCTAAAATTAACGCATCGGAACCTTTGTTAACAGCTAAAGCCAACAATTTTGCACCGCGTCCGTACAGAGTTTCGCGAATTTTTCCCGTACTTTCTGACTCTTTTCGGGAAATCTCACCAGCATTCGGAGCGCAACTCGTGATAAAATCAACAAGATAAGGTTCCTCAAGCAAAGTTCCATCATCTTTTCGGAATACTGAACAGCCGGGAGAGTAGATGAGTCGATCGGAGTAGAGCAGCGATTTATGAGAGCGATGATACTCGTAATATTTAGGACATTTTAAGAGGCTTTTGTACAGTGCAGAACTGCGTGCTAAGCTCTCTTCTTGCGCTTGAGCGCCTCTGATGAATCCACCACCCGGATTTTTGGCAGAAGCGAAATTTAGGACTCCTATTTTTGCAAATTTGTGCGATCGCCCTATACGCTCTGCACCCACCAGCGTTGTCTCATTTCTCACCATAAATTCCGTGTTCGAGAATTGGGGAGTACCTGAGAGAACGTTTTCCTGAATCGCTGACAGGGCTTCGGGTTCGTAGTATGCCGTCCCAGCAATACAGGAGGCTAATTGGCGATCGATCTTAACCTGCTTCCCTTCCGGGGACAAGTAGCAACCATCTTCGAGAATTTTTAGCGTGTTTTGGGCGATCGCAATTCTTTTCATGCTTTTAACTCGGATTTGCTACAAAAAATTAGCTCTGTAACTTCTATTGAAAAGTTAGCACAATTAGATAGACTCCTTCTGAGCTTTAGGACAAGCAAGTGGCGAGATTTGAACTCGCATAAAAGCTTTACAAGAGCCTCATGTTGCCAATTACATCACACCTGCAATTTTGGTGGCGGGGACAGGAGTTGAACCTGCTATGAAGAGGCTTATGAGACCTCCAAGCCTACCCAGGCTACTTCACCCGCGATATCACCAAATACCCCTGGCTGGCCTCGAACCAGCAACCTCCTCGTTCTAAGCGAGGCACCTCTTCCAATTGGGCTACAAGGGCAAAATAGTTGACAGTTGACAGTTGACAGTTGATAGTTGATAGTTGATAGTTAACCACTGTAATTTTATCTTATATATATTAAAAATTCATGCTCCCGACAGGATTTGAACCTGTAAAAAACTAGCTTCTCGAACTAGCGCGTCTGCCGTTTCGCCACGAGAGCAAATAGTAGAAATTGGCTATTAACCAAGTACCCCTGACAGGATTTGAACCTGCAAAATACTCGTTCTGAGCGAGTAATGTTTTCCAATTACATCACAGGGGTAAAGTCGGGATAGCAGGATTTGAACCTGCAACCTTCGGCTCCCAAAGCCGCCGCGCTACCAAATTGCGCCACATCCCGTTCATGCTCCTGGTGAGACTCGAACTCACAATCAAAATAGAACAGATTTTAAGTCTGCCGCGTCTGCCAATTCCGCCACAAGAGCAAGTATAAACTTAAGGAAAATTTGGTACTCCTAGTGAGATTTGAACTCACACTTGACAATTTTTGAAATTGCCGCCTCTTCCAATTGGGCTACAGGAGTATAATTAATCTGCTTTGGTAATAGCAGAACTGGGAAGGTAGGGCTTGAACCTACATTTGTCCGCTTTCAAAGAGCGGTGCCATACCGATTAGGCGACTTCCCAATAATTGAATGCCGGGGTAGGCTTTGAAGCTACAAACTGATGCTTCAGAGGCATCCGACTTTACCAATTTGTCCACCCGGCAATTTGAAAAATGGCTGCCTCAGTAGGACTCGAACCTACAACCATCACGTTAACAGCGTGCAGCTCTACCGTTGAGCTATGAGGCAACGCAATCCCCCAAGTCAGTATCGAACTGACGGCCTCTTGTTCTTCACACAAGCACTCTACCAACTGAGCTATCGGGGGAAAACGGAGAGAGAGGGATTTGAACCCTCGACGGTTGTTAAGCCGCTCTTTCTTAGCAGGAAAGCGCCATAAGCCTCTCGGCCACCTCTCCTCAATGAGCGAGAACGGAGGGATTTGAACCCCCAAATCTTCAGCCGCGCAAACTGAGTTGTTGTCCGATTACAACACATTCTCATAATTGCAATTGCATATTAAATGCAATTACAAATAATTTACAATCTCAAATCTCAAATCTTAAATCTTGAATCTAAAAATCCAAAATCTAAAATCCAAAATCTAAAATCGCATGGGTCGGGCTGGAATCGAACCAGCAATGCTTTAAGCTACTGTTTTACAGACAGCTACTCATACCAATATGAGAACCGACCCAAGGTTGAAAATTTGGTAGGTCGCCGAGGAATTGAACCTCGATCCATCCGCTTAAAAGGCGGCTGCAAAACCATTCTGCCAACGACCCACACACAGTGCTGACGGGAGTTGAACCCGCAAATCACTTGGGTGAAAACCAAGCGGCTTAAACCATTTGCCTACAGCACTAAAAATTTGATATTAAAAATTTGGCACAGGAACTGAGATTTGAACTCAGAATGCTGGTTTTGGAGACCAGAGTGTTGCCAGTTACACCATCCCTGCTTGCGATATAAGTTCAAAGAAACCGGGCTTTTTACCTAATCTCTGGGCTCGGGTGAAGAATTTTCGTAAAAAACCCGGTTTCTAACTACCTGTGCGTCGAGCACTGTGTTGCTTTGTTACTTTCAAAGTTAAAAACTGCAATTAAAAGAGTGTTGGTTTAATCTTTTAATTTCTCGTTTTTCAAAACAAGTAAGCTTCTGGAACTTGTTCGCTCAAACTTTGGTATCATCTCGCATTTGCCAAACCAATTTCTGAGCTTCCCATGCTGCATCAAGTTGTTGCAAAGTAGCATCAACGTCTTGAGAATAGCTGTCAGCAAGGGATTTTTGAACGAACGCAGTCAACTGATCTTCCAAGTTGGCACTATTATTTGATACATCGTTTGGCATGAACTTTGAAAGAACGGTAGTTTTGGTCTTCATAACTTCTAACCTCCGTCAATGTCTATTAGGCTTTACTTCCTCTGTTTTGTAGAATGACCGACTTTACAGTGCGTACCCTAAATAATTAAATTTCATGGAATTTATGTAATTTTTAATTACAATTGGGAACAGAGGTTAGGGCGGGATTTGAACCCGCGAAATTCGGTTTTGCAGACCGATGCTTTGAGCCACTCAGCCACCTAACCTGGGAGTCCCGACGAGGTTTGCACTCGCAATCTTCTGCTTGAGGGGCAGACGGCTTGACTTTTGCCTACGGGACTATTGATTTTGGATTTTAGATTTTAGATTGAAGAATTATTACTTGAGATTTGAGTCGATTTAAAATTTAAAATTTTAAATCAAAATTTCAAATCTAAAATCTCAATATCTCAAATAAGGTGCGTCGCTATGAGATTGTCGATATTATTTAGGATTTTTGATGGCGACGCACCCTACAGCTCAAATCCAAAATCCAAAATCCAAAATCCAAAATTGCTTGACGGGGCTGACGGGTTTCGATCCCGCTACCTTCGCTGTGACAGAGCGACGCTCTCCCAATTGAGCTACAGCCCCACAAAGGTTTGTGTTTGGACGGGGTGGCGGTTGATTCCGCGTACTACAACCTAGGGGTTATGGTTGCCGGAGTCTACACCGCCAAATGTCCAAAAGTATGTGACATTGTTAATTTCCTATTCAGTTTTCAAGGTTCGTATTGCTTGTGAGTTAAAGCTTTGAAGCTCTTTCCCGGTTGCTATATATTTATACTACATTGTGTGCTACAAGACTGTCAAGGGGGTAATACAACTTTTTTTGAAATCTTTTTTTGACATGGGGTGTCGATCGCCCTTTCCGAACACTCCCACTCTGCCAAACTACCTAAAATCAAGACATTTGGCTGCTAAACTGGTGGTGTCGTTCGAGAAAAATCCGATGCTGAAACTGTACTACAATCCGATTTCTCTGAATTCTCGTCGCGTGTGGGTGGCACTTCTGGAGAAACAAGTTGCGTTTGAGCCGATCGCACTTAACCTCGACGGCGACCAATTTGCACCGGATTTTCTGGCAATTAACCCGTTTCACCGCATACCGGCGTTGGTGGATGGAGATTTGACTTTGGTGGAGTCGCTGGCAATTCTCGATTATATAGATGCCAAATATCCCACGCCCCCACTGCTACCGACAGAGGCGAAAGCCTTGGGAATTGTGCGGATGGTGTCCATGCTGACTTTAAATGAACTGTTGCCGGCAATGTTTCCCTTAACCAGGCAAATGCTGGGTGTGCCGGGAGACAGTGAGGAAAAGTTGGCACAGTCAAAGCAACAGATATTAACCGTGCTGAGGTTTTTTGAGGGCTTGTTGGCCGATCGGCGCACTTTTTTTGCTGGCGAACAGTTTTCTTTGGCGGAAGTCGTGGCGGGGACTGCGGTTCCTTCTGTGGGGATGTTTGACATATCTTTTGATGAGTATCCGAAGTTGCAGCAGTGGGTTGCGAGACTTGCAGGGCGCGAGAGTTGGCTGCAAACGGAGGTACCTCAAGCGCAAATTGCGGCGAAAATCCCAATTATTCGGGATTTACTGGCGGCAAGGCTTTAAATCTTCAACCCGCCTCCGCAGGTTTCGTCTGTCTAGGCGCGATTTCAATCGCCCGCTTCCCATCGCCCCCTATTTACTGGCGGCAAGGCTTTAAAGATATACAGGGCGATAAATATACCGGGCGATTAGAAATCGCGGCTATACAAACAATGTCCACCTCCGTGGACTCAAGAAACTTCTAAGCCCCTAAATATATCGGGTGATTGAAATCGCCCTTAATCGCAATCGCTGGCAATTTCTTCAACCCGCGCAGGCGGGTTTCGTCTGTCTAGGCGCGATTTCAATCGCCCGGATTCGATCGCCCGCTTCCGATCGCCCGGATTCGATCGCCCGGATTCGATCGCCCGCTTCCGATCGCCCGGATTCGATCGCCCGGATTCGATCGCCCGGATTCGATCGCCCGGATTCGATCGCCCTTCCGATCCCGCTGTCAATCCCCGCTGAGACATATTTATCAAAAATAAGGTTTCTTTTCCTTGAAATTCCCATTATCATTATCGGCAGTGTGGAGTGAAAGGAATCCCAAGTGACCGGAAATCATCTGTTTCAAAGACTGCGAAAAAAATGGCGTTTTGTGGCGATCGCCCTAGCAGCGGCTACAATAAGCTTTATCGTCGGTACGCTGCTGCCAGGAAACCAACAAGGAAGCGACAAACCTGCAACCGCCGCCGTGCAGAACCTCAAGCAATCCTTAACGGTAAATCGGCTAGCAAAAGAGGTTGGGGACGATCGAACAGGCTTTAATCTCGATCGCACAATTGAAGAACTTCTCACCGTATTGGAATCCAAAGAAAAAAACTTGACTTTTGTGCCACCTGAGCAGTTTCAGGGAAAAACTGTTTTTGAAGGGACAATCAAATATTCCCAAAAAGTTATTGCTTTAACAGTTGATGACGGGCCGTGGCCAGAAACAACTGAACAAATGCTGGATATTTTTAAGCAAAATGACATTAAAGCAACATTTTTTTGGATAGGTAAATCTCTCGAAGCTTCTCCTGACATTGCTCGTCGAGTTGTAGCAGAAGGTCACGCGATCGGCAATCATACGTGGCATCACCCTTACGATCCGATGGATGCGGCGACGGCGGCTAGCGAAATAGATCGCACGGCAAAACTTATTTACGAAACGACGGGAGTTAAGACTACTTATTTCCGCCCGCCGGGAGGAGTTTTGACTAATGGTTTGGCTAAGTATGCTAAGGAGCAAAATTATTCTGTGGTGATGTGGTCGGTAACTTCTGCTGATACCGATCCCCGCGCTCAACCAGAAGCTTTTGTTGAGAATGTGTTGAAGAATGCCAAGCCGGGGGCGATTGTGTTGATGCACGACGGCGGGGGCGATCGATCTCGTACTATTAAGGCTTTACCGGAGATGATTGCTGGCTTGAAGCAGCAGGGATATCGGTTTGTGACGATTCCTGAGTTGCTGGAAATGCAAGGGCAATCGGCAGCGTAAATTGTGCGGCGATTGCTTGTCTTTTTTCGAGGATAAAACTAAGGCTAAAGAAACCCGTTTTCTGGGATAAATATTGGTTTTTCAACTATATATACGAAGAATCTGGGTTTCTTACTCCCTAGGATTGCGTCCTTTAATAGCATAAATTTGCGATAGATTTTAGATTTATACAATATGATTTAACCGCAGAGAACACAGAGAACACAGAGGAAGAGAATAGAGAGATGAATTATTAATATGCACCGTGCGATATAATTTTTGTGAAAAATGATATGAAAAAATCTCAAGAAATTAGAAAATAATGAAGTTGAGAGGATAGGGGATATTCCTACTGAGGTAAGGTTGATAAATACTGTTGATAATGAGTTAGTTCGTCACTGGCTGCACTCTTTGGATACTTGTCCCAGTACCAACAGTTGGGCGATCGCCCGCGCAGACCAACTGCACCACGGAGATGTAGTATTTACTAAGCAGCAAACCAACGGGCGCGGACAACAAGGGCGCACTTGGCACTCCCCAACCGGTGTTTTGACTGCGAGTTTTGTACTCGACAACCTCAATCCCAATCTGTTACCCGGACTCAGTTTAGCAGTCGGTTTGGCTGTGATTTTCGCGATCGAGGATTTGGTGCCCGAATGTCGCGATATGCTGCGCCTGAAATGGCCAAATGATGTTTGGATCGATCGCCAAAAATTAGCCGGAATTCTCTGTGAAGCCACTTCTGGGAACACATTCGGCACTCGCGTGGTTGTCGGAATTGGACTCAACCGCTGCGTAGATTTCGCGGCGGCCGGATTGGATGCCAGGGCGATCGGCAATGCGGTAAGCTTGCATTCTATTGCGGGTAATGTGCCCGATGAACTCTGTTTGCTCGATCGACTACGGCACTATTTACTCGAACTAGCCGATATGTTCTCCACCACCGACAGGGCACCCGAAAAGTCCGGTTTAGCGCGACTGTTACCGGAATTGCGCCGTCGCGACGGGCTGATTGGCTGTAATGTGGCGATCGAACTTTCCTCCGAAACCATCTGCGGAGAAGCCGCCGGGATTGACGGATGCGGCCGGTTGTTAGTATGCTTGGCGGGCGATCGAATACAAGCCTTTACCTCCGGCCGAATACGATTAAGTTAAGACGAAGAAGTCATTTGTTATTTGTTATTTGTTATTTGTTATTTGTTATTTGTTAGCAATTCCCGATGCCCGATGCCCGATGCCCGATGCCCGATGCCCGATGCCCGATGCCCGATGCCCGATGCCCGATGCCCCATTACCCAATTTAATTTACCACCTCAAACATGACCAATCTGCTCAGCCACAGCGGTTGATTAGCCTCCACACCTTCGGGACGACCCTTAGTAGAAGCAACTTGTATTCTATTGCCATTTATCCCTTCTTTAACCAGAGCAGCCTTCACATTTATCGCCCTTTCCAGCGCCAACTTTTGATTTTCCGCAGGGCTGCTTTTAAAATCGCTGTAGCCAATTACCCTCAAATTAGTCGTGCTATTCTCCTCCATATATTGTTTAACTTTGCTCAGTTTTTGTGCTATATCTTTCGGCGACAAAATTGCCGAACCAGCACCGAAATAAAGGCGAACTTCTATTGGCGGTGACGGCAGTTGAGTTCCGATTCCCACTGTATTTGTTACCGACTTCACCCCCGGAATTTTCTCAAAAGCTTGAGTAATTTTCTGAGCATCCGTTGCTTTGCTCACACTACCTGCAATCGCGACTTTTCCCTCTGCATAGCGAGCCGAGATATTAATGCTTTCTAACTTATTCAAAAGAGCCACAGTCCGCTTGACATCAGCTTCGGTTAAAACCGGATCGGGAGGTACTTCAACGGCTATAATTTTATTGTCAATTCTTAATTTGGGAGCTGCATCCTGAGCGATTTTTTCCGCTTTCACTCGCAGCTTTTGATTCGGCACTCGTCCCGAAATCTCTAATACTCCATCTTTAACATCTGCCGCAAGGCGATAAACCGATAAGTCGGGAGCAGATTGTAAAGCTAAATTTGTATCTGCTTCTAAAGTCGCTGCAATTCCGCTGCGGTATTCATGAGTGCCCCAACCTACGCCAATTAAACCTAACACTGCCAAACCGATAACTGGTAAAATTGGAATCTTAGTAGATTTAACTTTTACCTCTGTATCGATTAACTTTTGCAAGTTTAAGTTTACTCCTGGAGGCAGACGAGTCGGATCTCCGTTAAATGCCTGAATTTGCTCTCCGTATTCTTGAAGAATATTCTTAAATATTGCTCGCATTTTGTACTTAAACCATTGGCGGGTTCCTCCTTCGATCACTACTGCTAGATAACACGAACCTGCTACTTCCAATACTATCGAAGATGTCCCGTATTGTACCGCATCAATCTCTGCAAGATTTCCCGATTGAGATATGCAGTCGTTGACAAAAGAGCGAATAGCAGTCAGCATCCCTGCTATCATTTCTGATTCTAGCTCTTCGCTTTCAGGCGGCTGCACTCCTGCAATTAACAATCCAGAATTTTTTTGAATCAAAAATACAGCTTTAACAGTCAGCGGTGCTGTTGCTTGCATTAGCAATTCTGCTTCAGAAATTCCTTGCAATTTGGCTTTAATTTTGCGAGCGATCGCATCAGGACTTAACGATTGATCCAACTTTTCGTTAATCTCGCGCATCGTCTCGCCGATGTATTTTAAAATTGTGCTGCCGATGATCGGATAAAGTGCATCCGACATTGCTTCTCGCTTGATAGTAATTTGCTGTTTGATTGCCGAGGCCATTTCCGGCGCCAGCGCTATGGCAATTTCATCGGGATATTCACTAATTCTGTGGCTGATTCCCACAGGAATAGAAGGCGCTAGGGCTACTCCAAACGACTGCCGATTTTCTCGGATTTTGGTATCAATTACTTCATCAATTATCGGAGCGATGGTTTCGGCAAATGATTTTCTAGAGTCATTAATTGTTTGGATCATCATTTCTGGAAAGATGCTTTTAATTCGGGCCATTAATTCTGCCCGATCGCCTCCCCATTCAGCATCAGTTATTTTGCGTTCTAGTTCCTGTACTTTACTGTTGAGATTGTAATTATAACCTACCACTTCATCTAATAACGGTAAAATAGATTGGATGACAGATTTTTCTAGTTGGGAGTGATGGCTAACCATCAGCTCGTCAATCAAGGGTTTGAGTAAATCTGTAAACAAGTCTGTCGATTGATAAATCCGGTGTTCGATCGCCACAATCTTTTGTTCGATATTTCCGAGT
This sequence comes from Microcoleus sp. PH2017_09_SFU_O_A, assembly GCF_020738625.1. Lineage (NCBI taxonomy): Bacteria > Bacillati > Cyanobacteriota > Cyanophyceae > Oscillatoriales > Microcoleaceae > Microcoleus > Microcoleus sp. PH2017_09_SFU_O_A. The sequence continues at coordinate 5,453 of NZ_JAEQCF010000065.1, read as the reverse complement.
CTTTCATCAATCTTTTTGTTCTGAACGATCGCATCGACAGTAGGGGCGATCGCAGATTCTATCTCTAGCTTAGCGTCCCGAATGCTTCCGGACAGCATTTCCAAGATCGCGGGCATGATTCTTCCCATCAACCCTTCGATCTCGCCTAAAACTTGCTGCTGAACTTCGACAATCTTACTTTCATTTTGCAATATTTTTGCTGCAATACCGCTGTTTTGAATAGCAGTATCGACAGCAGGTGCGATCGCCTCTGTCACCTCTAACTTTGTCTCGTCAATTTTCCGGTTCAGCGACTCAATCATTAACGGCATCAACCTTGCCAGGATTTCTTCCGGCTGAGATTTTTGCTGGCGCTGAAGATTATTGAGCCTACTTTCTACATCGCTCAATTTTCCTGGAACTTCTCTTTGCAGAATTGCTGATTCAATCAAAGGTTCGATCGCTGCTGCTACCTCTAATTTTGATTCATCAATTTTCCGGTTCAGCAAATCCGTGATTGCTGGCATTAGCATCGCCATAATCTCTTCTGGCGTCTGAATTGGCGACTCTTGGGTAGCCAGCCGGCGCTCGACGATGCTCAATACTTTTTCTTCTATTTCTACCCAAGCTATTCTTACCTGTACTGAGGGTGCAAGTGTTTCTACAACTTCTAACTTTAATTCACTAATTTTGCGGGCGAGCAAATCGCTAACTACCGGGACTAACTGTTTGATAATATCTTCCGGTTGCTGCTGGTAACGCTGCTGAACAGTCGCAAGTTTCTCTTCAATTATGACTACTTGTTCTTCCAGTCCATTTTGATTGTCAACTACTTGATTGATTGTCGGTGCGATCGCCGAAGTCACCTCTAACTTAGACTCCTCTACCTTGCGGTTGAGCAGATCTCCCACCATCAACATTAGCCGTTTAACTAACTGTTCTGAATTTCCCAATTGCTGCTGGTTGAAATCAGAAATTTGATTTTCCAAATCCGCTAATTTTGTCTGAACTTCCAGGCGATTGATTTTATCGTTGCCGACGAGTTCTATCGCCTGGTTTAATTGAAACTTCAACCGCTCTAGCTCTTCTCTCACTAACTCGGGAATTAAAGGTTTCAATAAATTCATCAATTCTTTCGGCTCACACATTAGTTTCTCAAAATTTTCTAACCTTTGTTCTACGCTGAAAATATTACTGTAAAATTCCGGCAAATCCCTTTCAAACAACAGTTCCTGCAACCGTTTAAACTCTTCGACTGCTTTTTCTAAATCTTCTTCCGACGGTCGCTCATTGTTTGCTAAATTAGCGATTCTAGATAAGCCTGCTTCTTCGTTCTTGTTTTGTCGTCTTTGAGGTGGTATCTCTTCATGATTATTCAATACTTCCGGTACAACCGCAGGTGATTCGATCAAAAAAGACAATTGGTTGCGCCGATTTTCCTCTTCCTCAAGTCGCTCTGCTGATTTTTCAGATGGCGGTAACTTTAGCTCGATAGGTTCTTTTTTTGATTGCTTCAGTAACTGGATTTCAGTCAATATGATTAGCAATTCCTGAAGTTGATCTCCTGCTTTAGAACTTACCTGAGTTGCATCTGACACCTCTGTTTCTGACTGATATATGTTCCCTGAATTATCATTAGATGCTGCCATACTGTGCTACCAAAATCTGATTTTAAGCGATCGACTAAAATGACCAGCTTGCTTGTCGCCTGACGCCAGCGAACATCAATAGGAATGACACAATTTTGCCCAGTGTCAGACTTAATTAAGGCTATCGCCCTATTTTATACTGCTGCTCTGCGACTAGCCAACTGGGCCGCCAACTGTAACGCTGCTGTCATGCTAGAGGCATCGGCAATTCCTTGACCTACAATATCAAAAGCTGTGCCGTGATCGGGAGATGTGCGGACAAAGGGTAAGCCAATTGTAGTGTTGACCGCTTTGTCGAAAGCCATCAATTTTACTGGAATCAAGCCTTGGTCGTGGTACATTGCCAAGTAACCGTCGTGAGCTAATGAGGCTAAGCCGTACCAAACTTTAGCCGGTTTTACCCACATGGTATCCGGGGGGATTGGCCCGTCTAATTGCACTTGGGGAAAACGATCGCGCTGCGCTTTCAACCACGGTATCATCCAGTCTTGCTCTTCTTTTCCCAGTTTGCCATTTTCGCCGCTGTGAGGATTTAAGCCAGAAATCGCTATTTTTGGTTTTTCTATCCCAAAATCTTCGCGCAAACACTCGATCAGCAATTCTAGTTTTTCACTCAGCAACTCTGGATTCAAAGCCTCGGGTACTTGACGCAGAGGAATATGTGTGGTAGCGAGTAAAGTTACCAGCGTCCAACCGCTGTGGGGAGATGTGGCGACAAACAGCATTCCGAACCGCTGCGATTTCGACCTTTCTGCGAGAAGTTCTGTTTGTCCGGGATAATTGTAACCTGCGGCCTGCCAGCAAGTTTTGGAAATGGGGCCGGTGACGATCGCACAAAATTCGCCGGCAAGGGTACGAGCGATCGCCTTTTCCATATACTCAAAGCTAGCCGCCCCACTAGCCGCATTCCCGACACCGGGGATAATGGAACCCCACTTGCTGTCTGGTTCGATATCAATAATCTTTAATGTTGCGGGATTTGCTGCTGTTGTAGCCCGATCGATCGATCGCAGCCGATCGTAAGTTTGTTGCAAAATCATCCTCGATCCGAAAACCGTCACCATCAAAGCAGCAGCCGGATCTGCCAAAGCCTTGAGAATCACTTCCGGGCCAATTCCTGCCGGATCTCCCAGAGTTACAGCTAGTTTTGATTGCCGATCGAGACTCAAGGCAGTTTTCTCCCCAAAAAATACAGCAATTTCAGCAGTGAGATTTTAGCATTCATGTAGCTGGTTGCCCCAAATTATATTATTATTTTTATCTAATGCGATCGTCCAATTAGGCATATACAATCATGAATCCTGAAATTTTCAATGCAGCCTTTTTGTCCTTTTCCCTAATTTTCGTGGGTATAGGCGGAGGCTTCCTCCTGCTCAAACTGCAAGGCGGCGAAGAATAAATTTTTGTAACAATCATTCAGAAGTCTTCTAGCTCAAGCCTTCTAGCTTCTGCGTGCCACCCAAAGCCAGCGTGCTGCTTAGGCTCTCAAGCCAAAAATGAGAAAAATTCAGGTTTTTGTTAAGTTTTTATAAAAAACATAACGAAAACCTGATACCATCTTATAGAAAGTTTAAGATTCATAAATTAATCCCTAGATGACTTTATTGATTGTAGGAGCCACCGGCACCCTCGGCCGTCAAATAGCCCGCCGCGCCCTAGACGAGGGCTACCAGGTGCGTTGTTTAGTCAGAAATTACAGAAAAGCGGCCTTTTTGAAAGAATGGGGCGCCGAACTCGTACCGGGAAACCTTTGCCAGCCTGACAGCTTAATTCCTGCATTAGAAGGCGTCACTGCTATCATCGATGCAGCAACAGCCAGCGCAGCCGATTCTGTCAGCATCAAAAGAGTAGACTGGGACGGAAAAGTATCGCTGATCCAAGCAGCAGCAGCAGCAGGCATCAAGCGTTACATATTCTTTTCATTTCTCGACGCCGAAAAATATCAGCAAGTCCCCTTGTTGGAAATTAAGCGCTGTACTGAGCTATTCTTAGCAGAATCCGGTCTAGACTACACAATATTGAGACCTTGCGGCTTTTTGCAAGGACTGCTGAGCCTGTACGCAATGCCAATTTTGGATGGTCAGGGAGTCTGGTTGCCCAACAAGCCGTCAGCCCTTGCTTACATGAACACTCAGGACGTTGCGAAGTTTGCCGTCCGAGCTCTTACCGTTCCCGAAACCGAGAAAAAAAGCTTTCCGGTGGTGGGAAATCGCGCTTGGGATGCTGAGGAAATCGTGCGGTTGTGCGAGCGGCTTTCTGGGAAACAGGCCAAAATCACCCGCACGCCAGATGCCTTGTTGCAGGCTACCCGTCAATTTGCTAAGTTCTTTCAGTGGGGTTGGAACGTAGCTGACAGATTGGCTTTTTCAGAAGTTTTAGCAGCCGGAAAACCCTTGAAAGCTCCGATGGATGACGTTTACAGTGTCTTCGGATTAGACCCTAAAGAAACTACAACTTTGGAATCTTATCTGGAAGAATACTTCAGTCTGATTATGAAGAAGCTCAGGGAAATAGAGTACGAGCAGCTTAAGACTAAAAAACGGAGTAAACAAAAAATGCCTTTTACATTTTAAAGTGCCGAAAGCTGGGATTATATACAACGACGTTAAACCAGTCTCTTGTCGCATCGCCGAAGAGTTGAAAGACAAGCTGACTGCCCGCGGCTGGGAGGTCTGCGCGGTTTCCGGTGCCGGGGGAATTTTGGGCTATTCTAGTCCCGATCGCCCCATGTGCCACACTCCGATCGACCAACTTGTCCCCCCCGGTTTTGACAGCGACATGGAGTTTGCAGTGGTTTTGGGTGGCGACGGTACGGTGCTGTCGGCATTTCGCCAAGTTGCTCCCATCGGAGTGCCGCTGCTGACTGTCAATACCGGTCATATGGGCTTTTTAACAGAAACTTACCTAAACTTGCTCCCGCAAGCTTTGGAAAAGGCGATCGCCGGAGAATACGAAATAGAAGAAAGATCGATGTTGGCCGTGCGGCTGTTTCGAGACAACGACTGCCTTTGGGAAGCCCTTTGTCTCAATGAAATGGTACTGCACCGCGAACCGTTGACTTGTATGTGCCATTTTGAAGTGGCGATCGGCCAGCACGCCTCTGTGGACATTGCCGCAGATGGGGTAATTATCTCGACTCCGACTGGATCGACAGCCTACGCGCTGTCAGCCGGCGGCCCTGTAATTATTCCGGGAGTCCCAGTGTTGCAGTTAGTCCCTCTTTGCCCGCATTCAATGGCTTCTCGGGCTTTAGTATTTAGCAATACTGAGCCGGTGAAGATTTTGCCGGCAAGTCCGAACCGCCTGGTAATGGTGGTAGATGGGAACGGCGGCTGTTATGTTCGGCCTGAGGATTGGGTGCAAATTGAGCGATCGCCCTACCCAGCCCGCTTTGTTCGGATACAATCTTTTGAGTTTTTCCACATTTTGCGGGAAAAATTGGGCTGGGGCTTGCCTCACATTGCTAAACCGAGTTCGGTTGAGTTGCCTTAATAGTTGTTGGTAATGAGCGGAGTGTAGCGGAGAATTAAAGTCCCGTCTTTTTAGGGGGGCTTTTTCTTCGCTTTCAGGTTTCTAAGTTTTTGTGCAGGATAAGGCTCGATCGGCATCTCGATCAAGAATCCTTAATTCTCGATCGAGATTCCGAACCATCTCCAAGGTGAGGCAGCGTTTGCGAGATAGCGTTAGTGCGATCGAACATTTTTGGTTTAACATCTTACCCATTACCTAGGGCTTGCTGAATAATTGATTGCCAACCAAGAGCAGGAGCGATCAATATATTCAAGCTTGGTTAAAGATAAGTTTTTTCTGTATCGAGTCGCCCCA
>NZ_JAEQCF010000064.1:0-27752 GCF_020738625.1 Microcoleus sp. PH2017_09_SFU_O_A | reverse complement strand
TGGTTTCACGTACTTTGCCATATTAGTATTATGGATCGCCATGTACGCATTGTCCAGTCTTGTCCAATAAATTAATGATTAGAGGCATACCGATCGCCCGCCCGATCGGCTATTGTGACTTGCCAGTTATCCAATCAATTTTACCACTAACTTAGGTGTTTTCAACAACCGTTAGGAGTATATGCGATATCTTCTCGCTATACTTTCCGGCTTAGTCTTCCTGGTTTTCTTGATTTTTAAAAGCGGGTGACGCGATTCGAACGCGCGACATTCACCTTGGCAAGGTGACGCTCTACCACTGAGCTACACCCGCATTTGCTGCGGTATTAATAATATTGCCTCACTGCTCGGAATTTGTCAAGTGTTTTTTGTAAGTTTTTTTCATAAACTCGCTGGGGCGCACCCGAATGCCTCACCCCGCCTGAAATTGCAGCAAGCAGATTGTTAAAAAAATCAGTAATTGCAGTGCTTTTGACCGCGATCCGCCGAGGGCAAAGCTACAATCAAGCTGCAATTGTGGGAGAACACTGCTCATGTCAGACTTAAATCGCGGAATCATGAAGTTCAAGGGAGCTGACAGCCCGATCGCGATCGCCATTTCAGCGATCGTCATTGCTGGAGGCATCGCCGTCTTAATCTGGTGGGCGCTGCAATCAGCCTACGCCTTCAGCTAACAGACTGCTCAAACCTAAAAATTAGAAAGCTTTTGTCAGAAGACAGAATTTAAGCAAATTCTGTCTTCTGTATTTTTTTGCCCTCAGATAGCACTTGCCAAACAGTTGTACGGTGCTTATCCTGGTCTTGATAACGGTTTCAAACTCGTAACTTAGTTAATATGCGATCGACTGTCTTAACCGTAGCTCTTCTGTGTTTAGCCACCCCTGCTTTTGCTACCACCTGCGAGGAAAGCTTCCAAAAAAAGGGAGACTTTTTCAATGGCGCTGCATTTTCTGCGCGCGTTCAGGTTGAAGGGTTAACGGTAGAAAAAGCATTTTCCCAATTGCGACCCATTTTAGCTCGCGAGGGCATCAAGACTGTTAGCACTGATGTAAGTATGGGTACCATGAAAGCGGAAAATCCCGCAACCGCATTTCAGCGTGCTTTGCCGATCGATGTATTTGCCTCACAGGATGGCAACCTGTTAAATGTAGAGATGATCTTTACCATTCCGAGTGGGGTGGGTGCAAGCAGGGATACCGTGAAAAAATACTTGTGTGGCGCCCTCAATCAATTACTGCCCAAAAGTACCAGTACAAGGACTTCTGCGACACTCCAACTAAGTTCAGCATTGGATTAATTCGATCGCTCTTCTTGAAACTATCTGCGTTAATCTGCGTTAGTCCGTGGTTTTCTGTTCCTGCATCAACGCTTAAAATATCATCGCGGGCGATCGATCTGCTTCATTCGATCGCCCCTTCCCCATAATATTTATCCCAAATCTGCGATCGCACTCCTAAACGAGCTGAGCTGCTTCAGATTTTCCCGATCGATTTCCCCGAATAATTACTTTTGTAGTATACTTGTAATTCAAGCGCCATCGCGCGCAGTTATCAGACTCAAGTGTTTGCAAGGGTTGTATCGCAACAAAAATTTATGGCAAGTTTTCGGGACATCCTTAAATACTACACCCGCTACAGTCAAATCTCAGTTCTCAGCATCGGTGCATCCAGCCTGTTTGCGATCGCGGATTTAGCTGTACCATACGCGATCGGACAACTATTAAACGTATTGTCCGATCGACCTCCAGATACAGTAACGCAAAAATCGATCGCAGCGATCGCCTCACTTACCCAGCAGTCACCCAGCAAGATATTATCGCTATCCGTCTTGCTGGGCTTGATTTTTGTGGTAACAGTCGTCAAAGCACCCATAGAACTTTGGATGGGAAATTGGTTCCATTGGGTAGTACCCTTGAGAGCAAGGCGGGATTGGATGAAAGGAGCGATCGGCAAAATGCTCACCTTACCCTTAGAATTCTACGACGAAAACAACGCCGGTCGGATTTCCAGTCGCATCGCCAAAGGCATCGCCAACCATACTTGGACATACCCAGAAATTGCCGCTGAATTCATCCCAGAAGTCGTCCGCTTAATCGGCATCTTTGCAGTTATTTGGTTAATTGAATGGCGCATCGGCTTATTAATTTCAATTTCCTTCGTATTTATCCTCAGTTTCACCCTCAAAGGCCTCCAAGGGCTGACTCGGCGCGAAGAAATTCTGGATGAATACATCGAAGATACCGAAAGTCGCAACTCAGAAATTATTACAAACATCAAAACAGTCAAAGCTTTTGCCACTGAAACAAACGAACTAAAAAAGCAAACAACCAGACTCGATCGCGAGTTGAAAGTTGTAATTCAACGCATTCACAAAGGATACGTCATCCTGGGGACATACCGACAAGCAATCGTCCAGCTTTGCCTGTTTTCAGTTCTCGGTTTTAGTCTAGCAGCAACAGTCGCAGGTAAAATATCTCTGGGATATTTTGTTACGGTTTACACCTTGGCAAGTATGGCCTATTCGCAACTGCGCCCGATTAGTATTATCGCCGAATTATTTGCCCGCCGCTATTCTTCAATGATCCGCTTCCACGAGTTTATGCAGTTACCAGACGGTATTGATGCGGTGAATTTAGCAACTGAAAATGCTGTATCTGCTTCGTCTTATAGATTTAGCGGGAAAATTGAGTTTTGCGGGCTGACATTCGGGTACGATCGCGAAAAGCCAGTTTTGCAGGATATCAATTTATTGATTCATCCCCGTCAAACCATAGCATTAGTCGGGCGATCGGGTTCCGGGAAATCAACATTAGTGAAACTGCTGTTTCGATATTTTGAGCCTAACTCCGGCCGCATTCTGATCGACGGCGAGGATATTTCCAGTTTAAATGTCACTGGCTACCGCAAGCGTTTAGCCATTGTCCACCAAGAAGTAGACGTGTTTAACGGTAGTTTGCTGGATAATTTGACATACGGCAACCCGAAAGCAACTTTCGCCCAGGTTGAAGAAGCTTGTCGCATCGCCAGAGTTGATGAGTTTGTGAACTTGTTGCCCCAAGGTTACTATACCGTTGTCGGGGAACGGGGAATGCGGTTATCTGGCGGTCAGCGACAGCGGTTAGGCATTGCTAGGGCGCTGTTAGTGGATCCGGACGTGTTAATCTTTGATGAAGCTACTTCTAGTTTGGATTATGAGTCAGAGCGATCGATCCAGCTAGCTATGCAGAACATCCTCGGTACGCGCACCACCATAATTATCGCCCACCGCCTGAGTACAATTCGCGAAGCCGATGCGATCGTCGTACTCGACGGCGGTAAAATCGTCGAAGTTGGCAGCCACGACGAACTCTTGAACCAAAAAGGCATTTACCGCCGCCTGCACTCCCTGCAAGAAACTGGCGAATTAGTAAATTAGGAATTCCCACTGAACCCAGACTTCCGGTGCTATAAGAATCCTAGACACACAGGTGGCCAGAAACCTGTTTTTTAGCAAAATATTCCTTGTAACCTGTTTCTTGTAAGGTTCGTAGTGCGGACTTCAGTCAGCTTTCCGTTCGTAGTGCGGACTTCAGTCAGCTTTCCGTTCGTAGTGCGGACTTCAGTCCGCTTTCCGGCGGAGGACTTACAGGCGCGAACTGTTTTTGTTATGGTAATCGATCGGACGCGACATGACTTATGTGTTCAGTCTTGAATGATTAGAGTTTTAAATGTCATGTTGCAAAAAAAGAAGAATCTGCTAGGATGTTTAACTGTGGGTACAAATGGGTCGGTGCCCGAGCGGTTAATGGGGGCGGACTGTAAATCCGCTGGCTACGCCTACGCTGGTTCAAATCCAGCCCGGCCCACCACAATTCACATAAAAGTTAAAAATCAACAATTAAATTTTTTAATGGGAAGTTTTTAATTTTTTACGCCCGTATAACTCAGTGGTAGAGTACCTCCTTGGTAAGGAGGAAGTCATGAGTTCAAATCTCATTACGGGCTTGGCTTTCTAAGACTTATGCCTTGACATTTTTAGAATATCAGCTAATCCCGATTAACGTTTTTCGATAATTTTGTTTATCAGTTTAACAAAAAAAAGCATAACTGCCCCTAATGTTAAGATTTATCAGAAAACTGGGTTGAAAACCCCGTCCTTTTAGGACAGCTTTAATTTCTAGGATCTATTCCTAAAAAATTGCGTAAACTAGAAAGAAGTATAGTATACTATAATAGTCAAGGTTAAACTCCTTTACCATCGTGAAACAGTTAAGACACACTTTTAGGTATAAACCGGGGGACGCAGAGCAGCGAAAACTCTTAAAACAGCTAAAGGGTCAACGCATCCTTTTTACCAGTAAAAACAAAGAACTTTCTTGATTTGTTAAGTAGGGTAGGGCATACCCAAACTCTAGGCTTGTATCCTAGTACGCTTTTGGAGATAGACCCTCTGGGGTTGCTGTGAGTTAGGCTCGTCAATTTGTACTATTGTACGGTTGAAAGGTTTAAGAACTGCCGCAAGGACATGGCGCTTAAAGGTCAGTCGATGAATTAAGAATCCCCACACCTTTAGGTTGGGGAGTGTCAAATCCCGTCTTCGTAGGTTGCCCCTAGGGTTTTTTATTTCATAGCGCCCAATAGCCGATGTAGAGGTTAGATGTCGGTTAACAGTTCGGTGATTTTGTCAGGGCTGACGCTGTAGATGCTAGCCGTATAAGCAATCATTTTAGCGTCAGCCCCTAGTTGTTTAAGCACCTTGATAGCAGAGTTTAGTGGAATAGCTTGGTTGTCTGACTTGGTTAGTAAGTCAATAGTGGTCTGGGTAGTCTGTCGTCTTTTATAAACTGTGTCATTCATTGTTGGGCTATGACCTAAGCTCATAGCGCGAGTTTCAAGACTTATCCCGCTCATCATTCCATTAAGATTACTCAGGTGTCGTAATGCGTGAGTCTGGGTAAACTTGCTCCAACTTTCTAAGCGGTCACGAGCCGATTTGTTGTATTTTCCGACTATTGTATTAGGGTTAGTTGAAACCAGGTTGAGTTCCGGCAGTTTGGCTGACTTGATTTCTAGTTGCTCTATCAAGTTAGCGTGAGTAGGGGGTAACAACGGAATAGTCAAGCGGTAGCCTGTTTTGGTTGTGGTATTCAGTGCAGTTTTATCCCCTACTACGGCAATCATTTTTGTGTTTATAGGGTCACTCAATGCGGGGATAGTAGCACCATCTTTGGTTTTAAACGGTTGGTTTACGTTCTGAATGGCAAACACTTCATGCACTCGCAGACCGTACACTATCTGCATTGAGAACACCCATAACCAAGCTTTTCGAGATTCTAAATGGTATCGCTTGTCATTGGCGGGAATATTTAGTACGTCGTTGCGTAGTTGCAAGAAATCCTCAATTGATACAGCTTGCAAGTCATCACGATAAATGGTTTGCTTGCCGTCAATATTGCTTAACTCCTCACGCAGTCGAGAGTCGCCAATAGTTTCGGCAAGTTTTTTCATCACGGACAAACAGGTCTGACGAGTTTTACTACCTGTTTTCTTGCTGTTAATAACTGACATTACGTCGGTGAGGTTTACTATTGTATCTTGCGGTAGCAGCTTGTAATATTGCCCGTATGCGTCATACCAGATAGATAGATGCGAAGCATTTTCTTTGTCTCGCTTCTGACGCTTTTTAGTGTATCCGTCCCAGTATCCGGCTTCTACTTTTGCGATCGCCTCACCAAACGTTATTAGGTCATTCCTGACGACGTTCTTTCCTAAGATTACATCGTCGTACCAACTCCAGAACTCTGTCTCGCTAGAAAGTGATTCTAGCGCGGTAGCGACTAGATGCGCTTTCTTCAGAGCGTCGGAGACACCCTGCATCGTCAGATTGCACCCACAGGACTTGTTGAATGGTTTGTCACCCAGTTTGAATTGGAGGGTGATGTAAGACCCCTTAGCTTTGCTATCTTTCTTCAACGCTACCACTTTGGGGCTTTCTTTTTGTGCCTCCTTCAGATAATCCAGAACCCGCTCATAGCCAATTAGGTAGTCTCCCCAGGTGCTAACGGTGACTGATTTAGATTTTTCGCTCATTTTTCGCTCATTTTTCGCTCGTTGAGTCTGCTTGTTGTCTACAGCTTACAGCGAAGAACTCGTTTTTCAATCAGATGCGGAAACAAGTCTTCTGAGATGAGCGATATATGGGCTGGAATGTCGTAAACTCATTAATTAAGTGAGGGGGTGCAATTCAAATCTCGCCAAGGGCTGGGAGTAAATTATCTCATAAAAAAATATATGTGGTTGAATTGCGTGTTCAACCACCAATTCTATTTTTTAAGAGTAGCTTGCAAATAAACCAACGGATCTTCAGCCACCCAACCAGAACCAGAATTGTACCGAACTTCAAAATGCAAGTGAGATTGCGGAATATCCCGTTTTCCCGTCATCCCCACACTTCCCAAAACTTCTGGCGATCGCACTTTTTGACCGACTTTCACCGCAATATCTCTTACATGAGCGTAGCGCGTTTGCTTCCCCGCTTGATGGTTCACGACAACTAAATTCCCGTAATCCCCCTGCGGCCCCGCAAAGGCAACTGTACCTCCGCCCGCAGCCAAAACCTGCGTACCTTCCGCCGCCAAAAAATCTACACCGCTGTGGAAAAAAAACTCACGACGTACCGGATGCCACTGCCGCCCGAAACGCAAACCTTCCACCGCTGGGGCGGGGAGCGGGAAGCCTTGCACCAACGATGTTGCATCGGGATTTACCGAAGGTGCGATCGACCTATTCACCTTTGGCACAAACACCGTTTGTCCCAAAGACCTGCACCCATTCGCCTCAAATAGCAAATCTGCGGGGACTTGATAAACTTGGGCCAATTTTTGCCAATTCCAGCCCGCAGGCACTTCTACGAGCCTGCCATCGTAGGGAGGAATGACGATCGCACTTCCGGCACTAACTCGACCTCCCCGCAACATCGGATTTATCCCAATCAGCGCCGCTGTTGGCACATTGTACTGTCGCGCTATACTTTCTACCGTTTCGCCCTGGAGAGCGATGTGGCGGCGCGATCGAGCCAAAGCCGCCCCCAGGCAATCGCGGGCGGGGTTGGGGGTTTCTAAAGGTGCGCCGGGAGGAAGATTTGCCGCCGTTTTTTCAACAGGGGCGATCGAGCAAATCAGTGCAGAAATGACCCAAAATAGGCGTTTAGAACTCATTGCGTACAGAAAAAAGTATTCATTTCGGACAATTGACAATTTTTTAGCCGAGTGAAAAGGCTTATTTGAAAACTCCAGCCGTACCCCAGACTGTAAATCCCAGGCTAAGCCAAGTTACGATGAGAAGAATTATTAGTTTTTGTCGTTTTTGGCAAATCAGGCAATTTTTGCCCGTGATGCCCCTGTTGTGCCTGCTTGCTAACAGCTATGTTCTTGAGGAAGTGGTACGCCCCGCCCCGCTTCCTTCCCGTCGCCAAGACAAAAATGCTTAATGCCGAACGTGTCTGCGGGGATGAGGTATTCAGCGGGAGTTGTTAAATATGAGTTTATCTTTTAAGCAGTTGACCCTTTATGTCACTTTGCTGTCTGTTGGGGGAGGCATCGGATGGTTGGGGAATCGCTATCTACAAGGCTCAAACAATCCAGAAACCGGATCAGTTTTGCCCGTGGTGCGCCAGCAAATCCCCTCCTATGTGTCTCCTCCTGTTCAGGAAAATCGCCCAGTCGATCGCAGCAATCCCAATTTTATTGCTGAAGCAGCCGAAAAAATCGGCCCTGCTGTCGTACGCATTGACGCCTCGACTAAGGTAACGAATCAAGTCCCCGAAGCTTTCAACAATCCTTTGTTTCGCCGGTTTTTTGGGGACAATTTGCCCAAGCCGGAAGAACGAGTCAAGCGCGGTACGGGTTCTGGGTTTATTCTCACTCCTGATGGCCGCATCGTGACTAATGCTCACGTTGTCTCCGGGACGGATACTGTGAAGGTGACGCTCAAAGACGGCCGCGAGTTTGAGGGTAAAGTGCAGGGCGTCGATCCGCTGACGGATGTTGCTGTTGTGAAAATTAATGCCAAGGAACTCCCGCAGGTGACTTTGGGTCGATCGGACAATATTGTACCCGGACAGTGGGCGATCGCGATCGGCAATCCTTTAGGTCTCGACAATACCGTGACTGTGGGCATTATTAGCGCCACGGGTAGAACCAGTTCCCAAGTCGGCATCCCCGACAAACGAGTGCGGTTCATCCAAACCGACGCCGCCATCAACCCCGGCAATTCAGGCGGCCCGCTACTGAACGACCAAGGCGAAGTAATTGGCATCAATACCGCCATTCGCGCCGACGCTCAAGGCTTGGGATTTGCAATTCCGATCGAAACCGCCAAACGAGTGTCAGATCAGTTATTCGCCAAAGGTAAAGCAGAACATCCCTATCTCGGCATTCAAATGCTCAGCTTGACTCCCGCCACCAAGGCAGAAGTCAACAAACAACTCGATAATAAAATTACGATCGATCGAGGCGTAGCCGTGACGAGAGTCGTGGAAAATTCCCCTGCCAAACAAGCCGACTTGCGCGCTGGAGATGTCATCCAAAAAATTGACGGAATTGCGGTCAACACTCCCGGGGACGTACAAGAACGGGTGGAAAACACTGCTGTGGGCAAAGAACTCGAAGTGGAAATTAACCGTTTCGGTCAAGTTCAGAAAATTAAAGTACGTCCAGGTGCTTTTCCCATATCGGGGAGTCCAACCGGTGGTTAAGGATCGCGAATTAAATAATTTACACATATTTGTGGGAAGGGCGTCCCGCCCGTCCTTTCTGGAAGGGCGGGACGCCCTTCCCACAAGAACCATAAAAATTGTAAGTTATTTAATTCTCATTCCTAAGTTCAAGCGGTGGAGTTGAAAAACAAATCTGATGCTGGATAGTCCTAGACGCAAAAACCGGGTTTTGCTACCCAAATCATCCGTGTATCGCCAGGTATACAGGATTAAAAACCCGGTTTCTTAATTCGCTGTCCGTCCAGGAATGTTTATTTTGTCAACAAGTTTCATCTTTCTGGCTTCCCCAAGCCGCCGCTCTTTGTTACTTTTCTTTGGTAGGGTTTGGTTGAATCGAACTCGTGCTTGCTAAATTTTCTTCTAGGTACATCCTCTGCTCCATTTGTCTCAGAAAATAGCCTGTCATCATCGCTGAAGCTAGCAAACCTGCTAAGTTTTCGCGGTCTGTGGTAATTTCGACGTTAAAATTCTCTGAAGGCAGGACGCCGACAAGTCCTTGAACGTTATGAGAGATAATTTCTCTGATTTCTGGGCTGGCGGACTTGGCGATGCGGGCTAGAACCTCCGGGGATTGGTGCTGGAGGTACTTCAGAAGTGGATTGACTGCGGTTTGTTGGGCATTGGAACTATCAAAGTCAGGGTGAAAAACCATTTGGCGATTCTTAATTTCTGGCTTGCTACATTCTACTTCAAACTACTCCTCATTGCTTGGGTACAAATTTGCCTGAAAGTCAAGTTGTAATTGTTTGGGCAATTGGTCTACTTGAAAATACCGGTGAAATTTTTCGGTAACTTGTAGCCAGTACGATCGCCCATCCGTTGGCTTTCGTTTCCGCACAAAACCCATTTCTACCAGTTCCTGTACTTGTTGGTAAGCCCCCGAACCCCGCAAATTCACTAAATCTGGCTGCGTGATGCCACCTTTGAGGGCGATCGCCGCCAGCGTCCGCAAAGCCCCAACACCTAATTCTGGGGGTATTAAAGTTTGCATTAAACTCGCAAACTCGTCTCTGAGTTGCAGGCTGTATCCTGTCGGGGTTTCGACGACTTCTAGGGCACTGTCGCGGTGGGAAGAGTCAGACATGAGCTCGATAATCGCATCTTCGGCTTCGGATCGATCGCACTTAGCAATCTCGGCAATCTCTACCAGCGACACCGGCTGACCTTTTAAATAAAGTATGGCTTCTATTGTTGTGGCTAAACGAGTCATTGGGGAATTTGTAATTAGAAATAGAGACGTTGAATTCAGAAGGATCGAGTTATCTAGGAAAACCGGAAAAAAGCAATTAGACATTAATCAATCTAACTGTCTGCCAGTCAGTTCTACAAAAATATCCTCTAAATTAGAAGGACGAACCATCATACCAGTCTTATCCTCTTTCGCATCCAGATAAAAATTCGCTTCTTCCAAAGTCGGGAAAAACTTGTAGTCCCAGCGATCGCCTATTTGCTTCATCACCAACCCTTGACCGTGTTCTTGCCGCAGTTGCGCTAGCGTTCCCAATTGAATCAACTTACCGCCGTCCATAATCCCGATGCGATCGCACAAATACTCTACCTCATCCATATAATGCGTCGTCAACAGCATAGTCATCCCCTGCTTGTTCAAATCTAGAATAATTTCCCACAACCTGCGCCGCGTTTGCGGGTCTAACCCTACAGTCGGTTCGTCCAAAAATAAGATTTCCGGTTCATGCAAAAGCGATCGGGCAATTTGCAACCTCCGCTTCATTCCACCCGACAAAGTTTTGACTAAATCATCCCGTCTTTCTGCTAATTCTACATATCCCAACCACTGTTTAATCAACTGTTGCCGTTTCGGGTTGGGGATGTGGTGCATCCGCCCGTGAAACTCCATATTTTCCCATACAGAAAGCTCATTATCAACGCTAGTTTGTTGCAACACAACGCCGATGGACTGTTTAACTTGCAAGCTTTGACGCATCACGTCATATCCAGCTACCTGAATTTGACCGCTGCTGGGTTTAGTCAGCGTAGTCAGCATCCGAATTGTCGTCGATTTTCCGGCACCGTTGGGGCCCAGGAGACCGAACATTTCTCCGGCTTCAATCGTGAACGAAAGGTCATTGACAACAGGAATTTTGTTGTAGATTTTGCAGGCATTTTGCAGGGAAACAGCGGCAGTCATAGGTATTTTTGTATCAATTATTGCGATCGATCTCTTGTTTCTGGGCCAGAGTTTGCCTGGTCAATCAACCATAATACTTGTGGCGGGTTTACTAACAATCTCAGATTCACATCCACAATAATATCTATCAACCTGCCCCAACCAAACGACAAAATTTGATGGCGGGCAATTCAACAGACATGATATCATCTCTGGATGCAGCAACAAGTGCGATCGACTAAATTTTCTGGTAACACTCATCGTTAAAAATAGCATAAAAATTAGGTTTTTATGCTATTTTTAACGAAGAATCTTGTTAGGGCAACCAATCTGAGTCTCACCCTCAGGTATCAGGCTGATTTTTTTTATCAGAAAGAATTGGTTGAAAGCCTCTCCCCGATCGGGAGAAATTAAAATCAGACTATTCATTACTCCAATCCTCGGACTTCTAGGTAGAGGTCGCTCTCAAACTGTCAACTGTCAACTGTCAACTGTCAACTGTTGAACGCTGGCATTACCCGCTTATTGCGGTTGAGTTAAGTCAGGGGTCAGTTCCACGATCCGCTTGTCAAGTTGGCGCGCGACTGAACTCATTGTTATAGCGGGTTTCTTGCCATCAACATACAGAATCATCAGATAACTTCCTATTTTTCCCCGTCGAAATACCGCGATTTCGAGATTCATCGTCACACCTTGTATTTTTCCTTGATTTGTCCACCCACGCGATACCTCCCCAATCTTTTCTTCTAAAGTTAAATTAGTAAGATTAGTAAATTGATATTCATTCTTACCACTACTGTTTAAACCTTTGGAGAACTCTTTAGCAAAAACATCTTCACGCATATCTGCGTCAAATTTAGCTCGCTCGATCTGGTTGGTCAGTTTTTGTGTAAATCCTAGGATTATTTGAAAATGCTGATCGTCGTTTTTGTTATAACCAAACACACTTGCTGGTTTCAATGTCTGGAGACCGCTGACCAGTTTTTGCATGGTCGGAAGTGGCATCTCTACAAAACCTGCGGGTAAGTCTTGTAAGGTCAGGACTAGGTTGGGCAAGTCCGCTGCGGGAGTTGGAATATCCGCAGATAGAGTATTGGGAAGAGAGCGAATTGGAATTGCGATCGACTCTTTGCCAAGCGCACTGGCCAATCCAGCACTAATGAGCAAACATACCAAGAACACAAGTTTTTTTTTCATTCTTATTGCGGTTGAGTTAAGTCAGGTTTCAGTTCCATGATGCGCTTGTCTAGTTGCCGCGCGGTCGAGCTACTTGTCATAGTGGGTTGTTTGCCGTCGAGATAGATAATTGCGACAAAACTTCCTATTTTTCCCCGCCGAAACAGCACGAGTTCGACATTGATGAGTAAACCTCGTATTTTTCCTTGACTTCTCCATCCACTCGATACATCGCCAATCTTATCTTCTAAACTTAAAGGCATAGCATTAGCAAAATTAAATTCCTTGTTGCTACTGTTTAAACCTTTAGAGAACTCTTGTGCAACTTTCTCTTCACGGACTCCTGCATCAAATTGAGATCGATCGATTGCGTTGGGCAGTTGTGTTGTAAATCCCATGACTATTTGAAACTGCTGGTCATCACTCTTTTGATAGCCAAACACGCTTGCTGGTTTAAAGTCAGGCGTACCAGTGCCCATTCTTTTGAGACTCGCAGGTGGCATTTCTGTAAAACCTGCGGGCAAGTCTTGTAAAGTCAGGACTAAGCCGGACAAGTCTGCTGCGGGAGTTGGAATATCGGCAGACAGAGTATTGGGAAGAGAGCGAATTGGAATTGCGATCGACTTTCCGACAACTGCACCGCCCAATCCAGCACTAATTAGCAAACACACCAAGAACACAACTTTTTTTTTCATTACTTCACCCTCTTGCGATTACCATGACCAATCTCTAACTCACTCTACCCCCAAAACGCTATCTTTTACTCTACCGCTTCTAATTCCTCTAATTCTTGTGTAGACTGCCATCCAGCTTGCCAGAGCGATCGATCTTTGAGCTGTTTGGCGTTCAGCCAGAAACGGACATTTGGATCGCAAGCCGCCACCATTTCCGCAAAAACCCATTGACCTTCGTTTTTTCTGTTGACTACTTGAAAGTGCCGCCACCCCCAAGTTTTTTGGTGAGAAGTCCATCGGGAACCAACTAAATAAGGAAATTTTTGTTTTTTCGGCACAGTGTTTTTGTTGACAAATATATGAGAAAGCAAGTTAATTGCATTGACACTCCCCGCCCTATAAGTGCGGGGATTCTAGGTTCACAGTCGCAACTTGCTCAACCAGGGTTGCCCCAAGTAGAGTAGAGGTTACAACTCCCCCAGCGTTACTTTGGGGATGTCCTCCCCTAGATTTTGCTTTAAGCAAAATGTTGATAGCCGCGTTTGTATCTCTGTGCAGGTTACAGCCGCAAACACAAACATGAGTTCTAGCACTCAGAGACTTTCTGACAACTCGTTTGCATTGGCTGCACTCAGCACTCGTGTAGTGAGGGGGAATAGCAACAGCTAGTTTTCCAAACTTGGTAGCAAAATAGTGAATCCACATTCTGAATAGATACCAGCTAGCGTCTGCAATAGATTTAGCTAAGCAGTGGTTTTTGAGCATATTGCTAATTTTTAAGTCTTCGTAGGCTACTAAATCGTTAGATTTGCATACGTTACGCGCCAATCTCTTAGCGTGTTCATTCCGTTGCCTACTTACCCTTAAATGTTTCTTGGAATATCTAGCCCTTGCTTGACGGCGGTTGTTCGATCCTTTCTGTTTTTTATAAATGCGACGTTGAGCGTGCTTGATGTCAGGTTCAGATTTTCTCAAGAATTTAGGATTGGGTTCGTGATATCCGTTGGAATCTGTGTAGAAAGATTCCAAACCAACATCTAAACCGATCTCTTTCCCTGAAAGAGGCTGAATATCTCGACACTCAACATCGACGCAAAACTGACAGTAATAGCCGTCGGCACGGCGCACCAATCTCACTCGTTTAATAGCTACTACTGGATAAGTATGGATGTCCCATTTACCCAGCAACTTTAGCTCTCCGATACCCTTCTTGTCGGTAAAGGTGATACGCCGTTTGGTTGGAATTAGCGACCATCCACTTGTCTTGTACTCAACCGAGCGATTGGATCGCTGAAATTTTGGGTAGCCCTTTTTACCCGGTTTTTTCTTTTTACAGTTGTCGTAAAATCGAGATATAGACAGCCATCCCCGCTCGGCAGCAGCTTGTACTGCCATCGCATTAAGCTCTTTAACAAAGGCGAATTCTTGGCGCAGTTTTGTAGAATACTTGTTCAAAGCAAATCGATCTATCTTGTCTTCCCTTGATGCGTCCATCCAGTAACGAATTGATTTGTTGCGGATGAATTGCACCGTCTGAATCGCTTCGTCGATCGCTCGATATTGAGATGGTTTTGCTTTGACTTTGTATTCAAGGACTAGCATTGATTCTCCCGCGATTTTACGCTTATTCTAGTATACTACAAGCAGAAAAAACTTCCCGTAAAATATCAAAGCCGTCCTATAAGGACGGGATTTGAAACCCAATTTTCTGATAACTTTTTCTGTGGGATGATATTAATATCATAAATAAAAATTGTTCCTTAGTTCAAGTCATTCACCGGATATCCTCCCTCAGAAAGTTCCACATCTCCAACCGTTACCGTCCAGCCCGACTCCCACGCCTAACCCGGACAAAAATTTCAGATTGTTGCCGGCCCTTCTACAAATGCTGTACCGCGTGAAATTCATACCTGCGACAGTTGCTCAGTATTTAATAGAGGAGAACTCCCAACTCTTTACTCTGTCTGCAAGTAGATGGGTTTATTGTAACTTGCAGGAGTTTCGTCGCGGGACTCAAAAATAAAGGCAGTCTCGCGACTGCCCGTGTAATTAGTTATACCTATTCGATAGGGTTGATTTTTCAGCCGATCGACAAATAGCAAATTTATCCAGCACGAACTCAATCTTGAATCTCAAATCTAAAAGCAAATAACCCAGGTTTTAGTTGTGGACAATAACCCCGTTCTGCGAAACTTACTCAAATCTACTTTTAGAGCAGGTTTGACGTTCACTTCCTTTGTCTGCCAAAGCGGTGGGCCGCTTCCGATCCGCAGGCATTTTTTCGGGTTCAACTCTCCCTACAAACATTTTTTCAATCCGAATTGTGTCTCATTGACCCTGTAGGGTTCAACAAAAAAGCACTTTTAGACAAGATTGACTAATTTATCTGATTCTGTTGCTGCCCCTTAATTACTTCCGTGTGAAGGCTTGTGGCCCGATAAATCCAGAGGAAGCTGGGGAAGCCGGAGTCGCACTGCATTTGTTTGCAGCCAGAGAGTGATGGCGTGCTTCCGCTGTGGAGTCACGTACTCTCCGGGTCTGATCACGCCAGCACAGACGCCGATGTTTTTAATAAGGGTTTCTCGCTCCGATGAACTTGCACCCTGTAGCAACCTGACTTGGGCTTTGATAAAATCCACGTTCATAGCAGAAAGTAAAAGTAACTAAAGAACTCAGTTAAATAGCGATGCTTTGGTTCCAATTGTAACTCTAAAACCACTTGGTACGAATCCAATTGATTCAAGATCCCCGGGATGGGGATCGGGGCCTCTAGAGCTAGCCAACTTTATTTACTTTATCTGTTTTTGCTAGCAAAAGTGTCACCATGCTAGCAGTTTTGACAGAATTTTCCATAGTTAAGAACTGTTACAAATTTACCTAGCTTCCTACAATAATGCAGAGTTTAGTGCTAACGCTACTCTCTGGGACTCAAAAAATTCACCACAGTCTCCCGATCCTTGCCTTCTTACGTTTTAGCCTCCCCCATAGGGAAGGGATCGATCGCCAAAAATTCCTCTTACATCGCCCCTCTTAACACCCAGACACTACCACCTCACCCTATTGATTTAGATCCCCGCATATGCTTTGCTGTGGACTATAACTTTAGGCATACGTATTGTTACGGTGGCTACCAGACGCGAGCAAGTTTTGATTCTTGTTTATAGATGATATATTTTTTGGCTATTCTTCCAAAGCTATGATTTGTGTTAATTAAGGCAGCTTTATGATGTCCGCAGCAACGAAGACTCGCAGCTTCCGAGTCGATACATTTTGCTCTCTGTGGCGATGAATTTGTTTTCTAAATTCATTGGGGACGATCGCACACCGACGACAATTGCGAGTTGCGGCTAATTTTGTATAATTTATAACAGAGTGATTAATTCTAATAATTTAAAAACAGCACAATTTTCAATTTTTTCCCATCCGTCACTCGCTCCTAACAGCCAAAAAGATGGGTCAAACAAATCAATACGGCAATACCCACACCCTCAATCTTTAAAATCCCGATTTCACCTTCGCATTTGGTAGTCAATAGCAGTTATATATGGCGGAATTTGCTAGTTCCTAAACTTAAGAGTAAGTATCGAATTACAGCAAAACAGAAGCAATTAATGCCAAAATAAAAAAATAATTTTAGATTTAAGCTGACTTATTGAGGATTTTGGCATCAATCATTTTTTCATAAAACCATCGTTACAGCCATCATTGCGGTAAAAACAAACCTGGCTTTTGAGTCTGGAGAGGCTGGTCTATGGAGGTTTTGGAAATATTGGACGTACACGATAAATATTGATTAACACGCATCTACAATATGTTTTAGTTTCGCAAAAGGCATCGACCTGATAGCATATAAAATCCCCTCTCGCTGGCTCTGCGAAGGGGAAATAGTCCATGATATTATTGTTTAATACGCTCGATGTGTCGTTATCTTCTTGCACTATCAAGAGGTATGGATTGCTATACCTATCTTGACCCCCTAGCTAAGATAATTTCCCGGTGGTAAACCGGAAAATCATTAACTAAATCAACCTTTTTTCTGGCGTTGCAGCTTAGTTTTCCAATTGGCGATCGCCTTTTGAGCCGGCTCATAACTCTTGGTACCCGACGGCACCAGGGAAGCAGCTTCAACTGCCTCTTTCAACTTTCCTTGAGAGGCACGCAACTGAGCAATTTTGAGAATAGCTCCGCTCCACTCTCCAATCAACTGCTGAGCTTCTTCATGCTTTGGCTGACCGGGCTGAATTTTATTCGCTTGCTGGATGCCTTTACTGTAGGAAGAGGCAGCCCCCCGCTTAATTTGACTCGCAGCCGCCGATAGCAAAGCAGCATTGACATCCTGCTCTTTGGATAGCTCCTCCCACTGAACGATCGCCTGTTTCGACTGATTGTAAACCGCTTGATTCACATCAGGCATTAATTTAGCCGCGCCGATCGCCCCGGAGAAATTGCCCCTAGCAGCCCGCCCGTTAGCAATATCCAAAATCACCAAACTCCAGCGCTCAATATCCTGCTGAGCCTGCGGGTAGAGCGGATCGTTAGGCGGAATCGTTCGAGCCTTAACCACCGCTCGATTAAAACTAGAAGCCGAACCATCCTTGAGGAAAGTTTTTGCCTCAGCCCACACCTGCTGGCTTGAGGGAGGCTGCTTGCTATCAGTCGCTGCTTGTACCGCGCGCGGTTGGTTCTGCGCCACTCCACCACCAGCAGATTTTTGAGTCCCGGGGTTTTGGGCATTCTCAGCAGGCGATCGAGAATCTCCTTCCTGCTGACCGATAAAAATCGATTTGTTCGTCAGAAAAACACCCAACAGCAGCACCAAAGCGGTAGCTCCACTCCACAAAACTAACTGCTGTAAAAATGACTTATCCGATCCCCCGTTATCCGTATCCTCGGGCTGTTGCGAGTTCGGTCGATCGCCCCCCCCACCGCTTCCTGGTCTGACAGCATTCGGCTGCGACACAGGAGTCCTCTCAACCGAGGCATCAACCGCGTTGCGAGTTGCCTCGGGCACCTCCATTTGAGCAGTAGCCACAGCCATTTGCGGGCGATCGATCCCATCAGCCATCGCAACCGTCATATTGCCGTTGCGTCCGGCCAATGCAGAAGTCGGCACCCCAGCAGCATCAGGCAAAATCACCAAATGAGCCTTTCCAGGAGGATTCACCACCATCAAAGGTTCTTGTTTGGGACGCAAATGGTGGTCGCACAGCTCCGGTAGCCGATCGCTCAAGAAACGGTCTAAACCCTTAAGCGTCATGCACTGTCCCGATCGCAGCCCCTCTAAAAGCGCCGTCGTAAAAAATCCTTGACGCAGAGCAGAAGTTTCGCGCGAAACTTGATTCGGGCGGCAAGAAAGCACCGTCGGGATTTCCAGTTCCCGGGCCAGCTCTGCCGTTTGAGTGCCGATCGTTTCCCCCGCCTTCACTGTCTGGCTGCGGTTCATATCCACCAGCACCAACACCGTTTCCGTAGGAGCATTTTTCAGAGTATTCAACAGCAACTCTACCGGAATCCCCGTACCCTGAATGTCAGCCGGATTGCCATCAACAGGCATCAAATAATCCTTACCTTCATAGCTGACACCGTAGCCGCTGAAAAAACACCAAAGTAAATCTCCGTGTTGTAAATGTTCCGCGCAGAGGCTTTCGGTCAATTTCAGAATATTTTCCCGATTCGGATACGTAGATTGACCCCACAGCGACGGCGAGCTATCCGTCATCAACAGACATCCATCCGGCGCAAAACCAGCCTCCTCAGTCAAAAAACCGTAAAGTGCCTCTGCATCCTCTTGTGCATAACTCAAAGGCTGGAGTAACTGATATTGATTGATGCCTATTGCAATACAAGCGTGATGTTTCATCCCATATGCCCTATATATATAGTGGACAGATACATTTAACCCAGTAGAGGCTGGCAATCAGCCTCTACTGTGTATGGCGCGATGTGGTAAGATGCAATCTCACGACTATGCGGAGGTATCTCTCAAAGGCTTTAACAAAATGTTAAAGGCGCCATTTATCTCACGACCAATTGCGTGACCGCATTCAGGGGCAACAAATTGTTTGTTACCTGGTAATTTTGTGTGGCTCTGTCCACACTTTCAACAGCTTTTAGATCTATATTCTTCCATTACGTCTACTACAATACATCCACGTTTAGATGCTTGATGCTTCAACGTTTGAAAGAAACGGTATGCAGCTCATGCTACCATCGCTGCTGCTGTTTTGGTAGCCAACCGACCTTCCGGTGCTTTAGCATCTCGGTAGAGCGACTTTCGCTTAGTCCGCTTACCTCGATCGTTCTTCTTTCTGTTTGTGGCTGCTGACGCCTCGGCGAACCAGGGTTGGATTCGATGGTCAAGCTTGCACAAAACGATAACACATCGCCGTTTAACGTTAAAACGACTTTCGCCTCCTTAGTCAGATAAGTAGTTGTCCGAAGGCAGAACTGAAGTATCTGATACTCCTACTATATTGCAGTCAAAAATTATACCCTCTGCCTGCATTCATAAAATGACGTTAAATTGAATACACAGGTCAGTTTATTTGTTCTATGTGAACTAATTTTCAGCAAACTACACCAAACAGGAGTAAAGCGCCAATGGTCTCTACCGCCCCAAAAGAAATATCCACCCACAGGGAATCGCTATTGAAGCAAAAGCATCCTAAAACTCACAACCATTATAGGTTTCAGGATTTTTTTGCCTTCGATCGCGAGTTTGGTACAATTAACGACTGGAATAAGTCCCGCAACATTTTTACCAGCGAAGACTTCATCATCGGTTTAGTGGAGGGACTCGAAGAAGAAGTAGGCCCGGCGTCCTCTGTCATCATGTATACTATTGGTTGCCAGTGGGGGCTGCAAGATTCCGAATTTTTTCAAAAATGGTTTAGCGCCGAATTCAGCCAGAACATTCGCCAGTCGAATCTGATGTTCCTGCTAGAAACTTGGTGGTGGCCTTTCACTGCTCAAGGTTGGGGTCGCTGGGAAGTTGACATGAGCGATCGCAAACATGGCTGCATCTTCATCAACCTATTTGACTCAGCAGTTGCTCGAACTTTGGGC
This sequence comes from Microcoleus sp. PH2017_09_SFU_O_A, assembly GCF_020738625.1. NCBI lineage: Bacteria > Bacillati > Cyanobacteriota > Cyanophyceae > Oscillatoriales > Microcoleaceae > Microcoleus > Microcoleus sp. PH2017_09_SFU_O_A. The sequence continues at coordinate 7,955 of NZ_JAEQCF010000064.1, read as the reverse complement.
GACGTAGGCAAACCAGTTTGTCACCTATACGCCGGTTTGTTCGCCGGTTTCTTCGGAGCTCTAGTCAAAAAGCCTCTCAGTTGCATAGAACTCCAATGTTACTCAATGGGAGAAACCTATTGTAAATTCCTCCTCGGCAACCCAGACAAAATTGATGCAGCAGCATTCTGGCTCAACGAAGGTGCCAACGCCCGCGATATTCAAAATCGACTGCAACACGGTGAAATATTGCGGTAAACAACCTGGAAAGGCACATCCTCTGCCCTGCCTTTCCTCCCACCAATTTCGCGATCGCACGCATAGCGACCGATGGTGGGTATCTCCAGGCAGGAAGAAAGATGAAAAGTCAAACTTCATGGTTGGGTAAGTCTGTCCAAGACTTCTTTGGTCACTATAATTGGCTGGGACAACCTTTAGAAACCCAAAATGGCTCGACTTCTGGTCAAGCGCTGAGTTTAACGCGATCGGTAGCAGACTTTTTTCAAGCTATTTCTTGGGAAGGAATTCCCGAAGTAGGCGCCCTACCCCTACCGCCACCCTTGCCAGCAATTTCTATTTCTGAACCTGCCGAAGTCACCATTGACGATCTATTCGACCTCTTTTAATCTGCGTGGGGAATTGGAAATGGCCAATAGTTAATATTGGTTAGTTGTTATTTGTTATTGGTGGTAATTACGAAAACTATTACCAACTGCCAACTGCCAACTGTCAACTGTCAACTGTCAACTGTCAACTGACTTCCTTTTATCAATTACCGATTACCAATTAATTAAAATCATGCACCCTGAGATTGAGGCCCTGCTGGATCAGGCAGAAACCCGCTTTCTAAAAGGCGAAGAACTCATAGCCTTTAAGCGTCAAGCTGCAATCCTCGCCCAGCGCTTGAAAATTTACGAATTTTTGCGAGAGAAGGAAGCAAGCATCTTCCAACCAATAGCCAACAAGCTACAAGAAAAATTCCCCGACGAAAAAGAAGAAAACTTAGAACGATCGCTCAAACACTGGGTTTTAGTCTTGCGTTACTGCGCCATGGCCATGCTGCTGAACGATCGAGATTTTCTCGAACAGCGACTTCTCGACTGGGTTTCCGGTATAGTCGAAGCCCACCAAACTCAAAAAATCGAAGCAACTGTTTGCAATATGTTGCAAACTCGTTTAAAAGAACTGCTTTCCGAGCAAGCAAGAGCATTATTGCAACCATTCTTTGACCAAGCAAAATCAATGATTGTTGACCAAGGCAATAAAGAATAGGCAACAGGTAATACTTTAAAAAATGTAATTCAGGAACCATAAATTATGAGTTATAAGTAATAAATTTAATTTTAAACTTAACCCTCATAACTCCTTTTTTACAAACAATCAATTGCCAAATCCAAATTTCCTACATCGATAATAATTAACCTCTTCCGTCTTCCTTCCACGTCCCCATTGCCGATTACCGATGATTAATATTGCCGACTTGCTCAAACAGCCCCGCCTCCCTGGAAACTACTTTGCCAGCGATGCCTACGTCCGAGGCGACCTCGAACTAGGCCTGCTCGAAAACCGCCGGGGCGATCGGCTCATAGCCCTCCCAGAAACACTGATTCAAGCCATTTATATCGGCTTAGAACAAGAAACAGGCCAAGCCGCCCGCCTCGTGCTTTTCAACTGCGGTCGTTGGTGGGGGAAAAACTTCTACGTGCGCTTTTGCGAAGAAGTCAGCGAATACTACGGCCAGCCAGTTTCCGAAATGGAAATGGTAGAATTTATTCAGTCCTTGCAACAGTGCTGGAAAACTCACGGATGGGGAAAATTTGAATTTGACCCCAGCTATTCCGAACAGGGATTTTTAATAGTAAAGATTGGTAACTCTCTTTTTGCTAAAACAGCTCCCAAGTCGAAGCGGCCGGCCTGTTATTTAGAAGCAGGCATCTTAAGTTCCTTCTTTAGTCAGCTTACAGGTCGGGAACTCCACTGCCTGCAAACCTCCTGCGAATCCTTGGGTTCGGACTGCAACCGCTTTATTTTAGGACTGCGCGATCGCCTCCAACCGGCAGATTCTATGGTCGAAGAAGGACAAGCTCATGAAGCTATTATCAGTCAGCTTTGCCAAAAAAACTGACTCGTGTAACAGCTATTAGTTTATTGTTAATAGCTATCAGCTAGGTTATTGGGCGGCTATTTTATCCACCCGACGATCGAACATTACAGACAGTTAAATTATCAAAAATCTACAGAGTTTAAAAAATGGCTCTAGCTATTTCAAAAAAGTTTGACTGTAACTCAATAAGCTTGGGTTAGCTAAGCGTTTCATTGCTGTCCCCGCTCCCTTCGGGAGCGATATGTTATGAAAGCAATCACCAAGACTTTCTTGGGTTCTCAAGTAACAACAGGTGCAGGCATAAAAATTATCTTTTTAACCCAAGCTTAAGTAGTTGGACAAGATTAATTACACTGCGATGCTCGCAAAGCTTCCCAAGTAGTAATTCCCGAGCATTTTTTGTGTAATTAATTGTGTCAGGTTACTTATTGGACTACAACTCGCACCTAGACAATTCATGATTTACCTTAGAACAATACTCCGGACATAATTTTGGCTAATTTTAATGCTCAAAGTCCTATCGAGGCAACTGCTGGAACTCGATATTTTTTTTAATATCAGTGGTGGAGCCTAACAAGATAAAAAATTACTCTTGAAGTTTAACGCCAAAAAAACGTTACATAACAGTTCAAAAAACTGTCAGTATTGTTAGAAACTCATAAAATTTAAAAACAATCACAACCTCAAACTTTTTTCTCAAACTTAATGGACGCCAATGAACTTCTAAATCGATATGCAGCCGGCGAAAGAGATTTTAGACAGGCCAACTTGCGCGGCATTGTGTTGAGTCCGATCGATTTATACCGTTCCAGCGATGCCCCAACTCTACGTTTGGACAATCTTAACGAACACCAGCACAGACCATACTTAATCGGTGCTAACCTCAGTCAAGCCGACCTCACAAAAGCCCATCTGAGCCGAGCCAACCTCAGCAAAGCCGACCTCAGCGGAGCCAATCTGACCGGCGCCAACCTCATGGCAGCAAGTCTCAGCGGAGCCAATCTCACCGACGCCAATCTCACCGACGCCAACCTAGCGGGAGCTCACCTGAATTGGGCAAACCTAACAGGAGCAATTCTCCCCAAGGCAAATCTCATAGGTGCAGATATGAGCGCAGCAAACCTCACCAAAGCCGTTCTGAGCGAAGCAAATCTAAGTAAAGCCTATCTGATTAAAGCCAATCTCAACGGCGCAAACTTGAAAGATGCAGACTTGACTCTAGCAAGTCTCAAAGAGGCAGACTTGAGCGACGCACAGCTCACCGGAGCCGAATTGTCCAAAGCCAACCTAGCCGGAGCCAACTTAACCCGTGCCGAACTCAGCAAAGCCAACCTCAGCAAAGCTAACCTCAGGCGAACTAACCTCACTCAAGCTTATTTAAACAGCGCGTGTTTGAGCGAATCAGATCTCAGCGAAGCTTGCTTGGACAGAGCAAATTTGTGCAAAGCAGATATGAGCAAAACCTACCTCAGAAAGATTACTTTGAATGGCTGCCACTTAAGCGGTATCAACCTCAGCGGGGCAGATTTGGGCGGTGTAGACTTGAGCCGCAAACTTTTAACCGGAATTAATATGGCAGAGGCATTGTTGAACGAAGCCAATTTCAGCGGTGCTTATTTGATGGAAGCTAACTTGAGTGGAGCCAACCTCAGCAAAGCCAACTTGAGCGGGGCATACCTGATCAATGCCAACCTTTCTAATTCTTGCCTGCGTGAAATTGACTTGAGCAAAGCTAACCTCAGTAAAGCCAATTTGCGGAAAGCTGACTTGACAGGAGCAAACCTCCGCGGAGCCATTCTGAGTGAGGCGGATTTGGGGGGAGTTAACTTGCTTGGAGCCATTCTTCCTAACGGCAAAATCTATCACGGTTAATGCGATACCAGTCCGCTAAAACAATACAACCGTTGCCCCTTGCTCCAAGCATTTCTGTAATCAGTCATTCCCGCTCGAAAATGGTATGACTTTCCTTGATTATTTACCGACTATAGTGCGGTTGATGTCGAGAATCGGAAAAAATAAGCTGACTTCTTCAGCAGTCAGATATTGTTTTATTACCTTTTTCATGACATCGTAGGTCACGGTCGAACTATTACGACTGTGAACAGCGCCTAAAATACTTTGCAACCAAAGCAGCAGCCGATCGCGCAACCGTTCAGTATCATTAATCAACAGTGCTGTCGCCGAATGCCTCAATACCCGCACACCATCTCCACGGCACTTTTCAGTCAGATCTTGAGAACCGCGGCGATATAAACTAGGGTCGATAGACTGCATTTGTGCTTCCACCTGCCGAATAATTTCTTTTTCAGAGGCTTGAAGTTTTTTATAAGCGCTCATCCGGTGATTTAAAGACTGAAAGTAGTCTTTCAAAAATTGCAGCTCTTCGGCAGTGGCGTAGCGTCCGTCTGCTTCCGTGCTCAAACGCGCAAGTTGGCTCAACATAGATTTTTCTCAACTACTAAAATACAAACATATCAGTTTTAAGCTTCTTTAGTACGAACTAAATATTGTCCTACTTGGAAGCGGGTTTCATTAAGCTGTGTAACGATCGAACGAGTAATTAACTTTCCCGATTCTACAACTACTTGACCCGTAATTGGGTGTAACAAATCTTGCTGAGCTCGGCGACCGATCAGAGCTTCCACATTTTCAATAGCATTAATGTACATCCCGGCAGGTATCTGTACAACGACACCCTCGCCCATAATTTGAGCCTGACAAGCAAGTCGCGAATTGGATGCCGCTGTAGTAATGACCTCCAGCGTCCTCCTCTCGCGGCGGTTCATGTCAGACAAACCTTCCATGCCCTCTTTAATGTAAACGTGGCAGGTAGCGCACATTCCTCGCCCCCCGCATTCCTTAAGAACGTCTAAGTCTTTGGAAAGTAAGGCAGCCAGGATATTCGATCGAGTTTCCACTGCCATTTCCTCGGCAATTGGATCGAGTCTAATAATTTTAACCATATTGATTTTTCATCCTGTCAAGTTCAGTATGCAAGTGCGATCGACATATTCAAAGCCAAAAAAATTTGGCTAACACTCAAAAAAGCTAAGATGGCTTGACGACAGCATCAACTTCTGGCTCTCTAACCCAGATTGCATAACCGCTAGCTGTTTTGGTAATCGCTGTTGAGTCACCCCTATTCGCCAACTTAGCCACGATGGCTAAAACCTTCGATGGTTCTTGGACGGCTTTGAAAAAACTGTAATACTCACAATCAACTAAAATAGCAGCCACAGGCAGTTCCAGATCCGGCACCCGAATCCGGCAAGATTGATACTGACTGCGAAACTCAAGGATTTTGGTAGGTGCGACCGTGCGATCGCTCCTCGGAGGCTGAGAATGAACCTGAGATAACATAGCAGTACCTGGCGATCGATTCAAAAAATTGAATTTTTGTCAGCATTCTTTACATATTTTAATACTAGCTCAAGCTTTTTCTATAATTAGACCGATGCAACATTCTAAGTACCGTATTTTAGGGCTAGTCGGACAAGGGCAATTTGGTCGAGTTTTTTGTGCCAGCGTTCGAGAAACTCCCGCCAAGGACTCCCGCCTCACCAGCCAACTGGTTGCTCTCAAAGAACTCAGCCATCAAAAAGCCCCAACTAGCGAATTTTTAAGAGAGCTGTGGTTTCTGATCACCTTGCAGCACCCCAACATTGTCACCTGCCGAGCTCTCGAACACACAGCCACAGGCAGATACTTGGTTATGGACTACTGCGAGGGAGGAACTCTCCGTAACCTGCTCAAACAAGACCGTCCCTTGCGACTGCTCGAAGGTTTACAGCTAGTCATGGAACTTTTAGCAGGCTTAGACTACGCCCACCGCCGAGGCGTAGTTCATTGCGACATCAAACCCGAAAATATCCTCCTCACTCTAGGCTCCAAAGGTTGGTCGCCGAGGCTATCTGACTTTGGCATCGCCCGCCGACTTCCAGAAATCGGTACAACTCGCCTCCACCAAGAAATTTCTCCCGACGCTACCGTAGGTTCCCCGGCATACATGGCTCCAGAGCGGTTTTACGGTCTTTATTCCCCCATGTCAGATATATATGCAGTGGGAATTTTGCTGTTTGAGTTGCTCATGGGCTACCGCCCTTTCGGCGGAGCCCCCGGAGACTTGAGGTGGGCGCACCTGAATCAACGCTTGCAACTTCCCGACGCCATCCCCGAACCGTTGCAAGCAATAGTCAAAAAATCTTTGGAAAAGCTGCCGGCCCGCCGTTTTGCCAGTGCTTCCCAAATGGCTCAAGCTCTGCGACTGATCATGTACGACCCCGCTGTCCGGCAATTGGGCGACTGCATTGTTCCTTGGGAAAACCCCACAACCAACAACGCTAAAAGCCTGAAGTCGGACACTGACTCTGCGCTGGAAGTCGAAGAGGAAAAATCATCACAGCCGGCTATTAATTTACTTCGGACTGTTCGTTATTCGGTTTTGCAGCCAAAACCGCTAATACTTCCTGCACCGCTGACTGCTTTAATTGCCACGGAAAAGTATCTCTACGCTTCTGTAGGTAAAGAGGTGAAGGTTTGGTGTCAGCCGGGACAACACGCAGTTACAACAGAAGAAATGCCGACTTCTATATTAATGCCGGAAATTGTGCGTGGCATTTTACCTGCTTCCCACGGCTGCTGCGTTCTCACTCAGCAAAAACTTTACTGGCAGGGCGACGGCTCCTCAGAGCCTCAGTGCCTAATGGATATGGGTTTAAGGCAAGGTGCAGATGCTTTTAAAGCTGCTATTGATTCTCAGGGTCGCTGGTTGACAGTAGCTGTTCCCGGCGAACTGCGTTTTTATGCTTTAGCTGACAATAGCACTGCGGGCGATCGAGAAAAAGCCCTAAAGCCGATCGCTACTGTGGCGTTACCGGAACACTATTTACCAGAATTAACGTTTTTGGATCGACGACACGTTTTAGCCGTTTGGCCAGACAACGAACCAAAAAATCCCCAAACTATTTTTAGAGTTTACACTCGCCGTGGCACATCAGTGGGTTCTGTAAAGTTGTCTGCCAGCGTCGGACAGATGTTGTTGACACCTGAGCCTTATACCTTGCTCGGAATTCCCCAAGGTGGTAAAGCCGCTGTGTTGTCGATGAAATTGTGGCCGCTCAAGCTAGCGCGAATTCCTCTTGAAAGTTTGCCTGTGTCTGCTTGTGTAACTAAGTGGGGATGGGTGTTGGCAGATGCTGGGGGGCAGATAGCAGTGTTAAACAGTCAAGGGATTCAAGTAGGCAATTTTAGTGGCCCTGCCTCACCTCGGGCGATCGCCCCTTGGGGCAGCACAGGTTTGGTGATTGCTGCCAATACTGAGTCCGAGACTCACTTGCACTTTTTAGATGTAGATGTTGAGGAGACTAACCCGCGATCGAATCTCAAAGGCTGATAAATGGTCTAACTGAAAATGTTTGGGGGTGGCTGTAATTAAGGAGATTGTAGTTGCGGGCGATGGATTTGTGTGGGGCTAGGACTTGCAGGTGGGCGATCGATCCGATCGCATACCCCAATCTCCCTGAGTCAAGTACAACGAATGCAGGCACTACTCATATATATATGAATCAGATTGACCAATCACCTAGTGCTGTGGTGAACAGGGTGCGATCGGGCTGACACCGTAACCAAAGTCTTAGTAGCTCTGACTAAATCCAATTATATCCACCTCTGAAGTATTCTACAGACGGCTGTCAAAAACGAGATGGGGGTAAAAAAGCAGGTTCTGGCGTTAAAGCAGATGGGGCGATCGGATATGGGAGCCGGAAGGAACACCCGAAACCCATACGGTGCATGGCTTCAAAAAAAAGTCAAAATTATTTTCGCAAAACGCTTGACAAGCCCTTGCGAAATAAGTATATTAATAAAGCGCCAG
>NZ_JAEQCF010000063.1:41061-57760 GCF_020738625.1 Microcoleus sp. PH2017_09_SFU_O_A | reverse complement strand
GCGACCGCTAGAATTGTTTTTTGGATTAGGATGGGCTACATCCGAATTTACGCCTGTGGACAAGTTGCGAGCCGACTCCCTTGGGTGAAGCAGGAAGCAAACCCTTCAAGAGCAATCTTGATTGAATAGTGAGACTTGAGAAAGTTTAGCTAAGTTTTGTGTAGCAGTAGTTAACGACCCGCGGCTAACCCGCAACGCGAGTATAGTCGGGGCAGCACAGTCGTGAAGGAGCTTAAATGGTGAACATTTTTTCTAAGCTACGAGATTTTGTAGGCTTCAACAATGAGCCTGAATACGATTACGAGTACGACGAAACCGAAAGCGAGCGCTTTGCGAACGCCTACCAACAGCCTGAACCAAACTCCGCCACTTCCACTTCTGCTGCTGCTGTCGCCGCAGCAGAAGAAGAACGCCGCCAAAATCGCAGAATGCGGGAGCGGTCAGTAGTAGGATCGACAGGTACAGATGTTGTTGCACCAACCGGGGGAGTAGGATCAGTAATGAATAACGTGATTGGAATGCCTGGATCTATGAACGGGATTTCGGAAGTAGTAGTAATGGAGCCGCGCACTTTTGAAGAGATGCCGGCAGCAATTCGAGCTCTTAAAGAACGCAAATCTGTTGTTTTGAACCTAACGGTGATGGATCCAGACCAAGCGCAAAGAGCTGTGGACTTTGTGGCGGGCGGTACTTATGCCCTTGACGGTCATCAAGAGCGTATTGGCGAAAGCATTTTCTTGTTTACGCCTAGCTGCGTGCAAGTAAGAACTCAGTCTGGTGTGGTTCACGAAGTGCCCCCAGCTCAAGGCCGCCCGCGCCCTGCTGCGGCTGCTCCCGCACCGACAGTCTGGCCGGCTGAACAAGCTCAAATGGCTCAGTAGTCAGTTGACAGTTGACAGTTGACAGTTGATTCCGAAAGCTGTTGGCTGTTGACAGTTGACTCCAAAAGTTGTTGACAGAAATTCATTCAAAAAACCAGTATAGTAAGGTGCGTCGCTACCAGATGAGAAATGGAAGTTTTAGATAGTCGAAAGTGACGCATCCTACAAACAACGCACTGTTAACTAATAACTAATAACTAATAACTAATAACTAATAACTAATAACTAATAACCAATAACCAATAACTAATAACTAATAACTAATAACTAATAACCAATAACCAATAACCAATAACCAATAACCAATAACCAATAACTAATAACCAATAACTATGATAAAATTTGGTACGATCGGCGGCGGAGTAATGGGAGAAGCTCTCTTATCCCGCTTAATAGCACAAAAAGTTTATTTACCATCAGAAATATTGGTGAGCGATCCGCAACCGCAACGGCGCGAATTTTTGACGGCAACCTACGGAATTGGAACAACAGCCAGCAATCTAGAAGTTGCTACCGCTACAGAAGTGCTGTTTTTGGCGATTAAACCGCAAATTTTTGAGAAAGTAGCTTTGGAATTGGCCGTGGGGATCGATCGCCAACAAGCAAATAATGGAGAAACAGCTAATTCTCAGCCAGAAGCTGCGATCGTGTCGATTTTGGCAGGAGTTCCCCTGAGCAAGCTCGAAGCAGCGTTTCCGGGGCGAGTAGTGCTGCGGGTGATGCCAAATACTCCGGCAACGGTAGGCGCGGGAATGAGTGCGATCGCCCCAGGAAAACTTGTGCAACCAGCCGATTTAGAATTGGTAAAGCGGATCTTTGAGGCTGTGGGAGAAGTGGTCGAAGTGCCCGAAAGTATGCTGGATGCGGTGACAGGGCTTTCGGGTTCCGGCCCTGGTTATGTGGCGATTTTTATCGAAGCCTTGACAGATGGCGGAGTTTGTGCTGGACTGCCGCGGGCGATCGCCTCCCAATTAGCCATCCAAACAGTATTCGGTACAGCGAAGCTATTGCAAGAAACGGGGATGCACCCAGCAGAATTGAAAGATCGGGTGACAAGTCCCGGCGGCACAACTATTGCCGGAATTGCTAAATTAGAGAGCAGTGGCTTTCGTTCTGCCGCGATCGAAGCAGTGAAAGCAGCTTGTTTGCGCTCTCAAGAATTAGGGAAATAGGTGTTAATGCCATGATGACTTTAAAATTAGATTTAAGTCCGTGGATCGAGTTAACAGACGATCAGTTTTACGAACTGTGCCAACATCACCGCGATTATAAATTTGAACGAAATGCCAAAGGAGAACTGCTGATGGTTCCACCGACGGGAGGAGAAACGGGAAATCGCAATATGGATTTATCCTATCAACTGCAATCCTGGAGTCGCCGAAATCCAAATTTAGGAATTGCTTTTGATTCTTCTACTTGCTTTAAACTGCCAAATGGTGGTAATCGCTCTCCCGATGCTTCTTGGGTAAAACGCGAAAGGTGGGAAGCTTTAACTGCTGAGGAAAGAAGAAAATTTCCCCCACTGTGTCCTGATTTTGTTGTGGAATTGCGCTCTCCTACTGATTCTATCAAAGAAACGCGAGAAAAAATGCAGGAATATCGGGAAAATGGCGCTTGTTTGGGGTGGTTGATTGACCCGCAAACCCGGAGTGTGGAGATTTATAGGAGCGATCGAGAAATAGAAATATTGCAGTCTCCTGTTACGCTCTCAGGGGAAGATATTTTGCCCGGATTTGTGCTGGAATTGCGGTCTGTTATGGGGACTAATTGATATCTAATCCGCTAACTAGGGAATTATACCACAGTGCGATTCTCCTCGCTCGCGAGGATGACAGCCGCGAGATATAGCCTTTCTAAGTAACAGTGCGGTGCTCATAGGGTATGGGCATTGACCAAATAGGGCGAAGCGGAGGGATTGGGCGAAGCGAAGCGGAGGGATTGGGCATACCTCATTTATTTGAGAAAGGCTATATTAAGCTCACACTGCATTCGGAATGATATTATTCCTATGACAGCAGAAACGATATAAAAAGCGATCGCACTCTGGTCTAATTACTCGCTAGCTGCTGTTTCCAATTTCTGTCCAATTTTCGGTTCAGTACCGTTCAACAGACGCTGAATATTGCTGCGGTGCCGCACGATTACAAATACGCCGCCCGCCAGTCCAAACAATACATAAGCTAGCGGCTGATTTAACACAAACATCAATCCAGCTACGCTAATTGATCCGACAATCGAACTCAAAGAAACAATTCGCGACACCGCAAAAACTATTCCAAAAATTCCGAAAGTTCCCAACCCAACTGGCCAGTACAAACCGAGCAAAACTCCCAAACTCGTCGCCACAGATTTGCCGCCGGTAAATCCCAGCCAGATTGATTTGCTGTGGCCCAAAACTGCAAATAAACCCGCTAAAGTTGCCATCCAAGGAATGACTGTTGCTGTATTTTCTAAATGGGCGCCGATCGCGAGCTGACTGGTAAACTCTAGAGAGTAGATGTAGCGGATCAGAGCGATCGCACTTACGCCCTTCAACACATCAACCAGCAACACCGCCAACCCCGGCCCCTTCCCCAAAGTCCTGAGTACATTAGTCGCCCCCGTCGAACCAGAACCTACTTCCCGAATATCAATCCCCAGCATCCATTTACCCAAAGCGTACCCAGTTGGAATCGAACCCAGCAAGTAAGCTGCGATTAACAATGCTGCATTTAAACTCAACCACACACCCATAATAAATTCCCTCTTTCATTACTTTTGAGGACTAAAGTCCTCACTACAAACTTAACGATTATTCTTTAATCTCCCGCCCTCTGACATCTCCCTAAATTAATTTTTAGTTATTGGATAGCAAGAAATTAAAACTAATTTCTGAAGATGTCTTTTCTTCCTTCTTCCTTCTTCCTTCTTCCTTCTTCCTTCTTTAAAAATCCTTAGAAGTCGTTAAAGTTTGCGGATCGGAAGCAAAGGCCAACCACAGCGGAAATTGCAGCATCGACAAACTGATTAAATCTTCTGTTTCGTCTATCACAATTAAAGGCAACTTACCATCTCTCACGAGTCGATCGGCTTTTTGGGCCAAAGCCTCCGCAGACTCAAACATAATAATGCCACCTTCCGGGCCAAAATCGGTGCGAGTAATCCCCAAACAATCCTGCAAACCCCGGCGCCACTCACCCAAACGTTCGGGACTGTTCGCGAGCACCAATGTCCGCACCCGTGGGCCGTAGACGCTTCTGAGTACAGAAATAATCGTCGAACTAATCAAGATATTTTGCAACCGCGAACCCATTGTTCGCAATGCACCTCTTCCTCCTTGGGTGAAAAACCAGTTAGAAACTCGTTCGGCGTGGATGGGTTCAAAAGTGCGCCGGAGTTGCCAAGGCGGGCCGTAATAGTCGGGGAGAGTGCGATATTGGTCTAGGGTGCGGCGAATTTGTTTGGCTTGTTCTTGAAATCCTTGTTCAGCAAATCTGGGATTTACGGGGGAAGAGGATTGAGACTCCTCAACAGAGATTTGCTTGGAAGTTTCTTGCACCGGCGGCGTCATATCTAAGAGTTCGGCGGTAGCTGCTAAATCCTGCAAACTGCCGACTAGATAGTCTTTGAAACCTTGAACTCTGATTGCTAAATCTTGGGAAACTCCGGCGAAAGTAGTTCGCATTTCCTTTTGAATTCGATCGCGCCTGCGTTCGAGTTTTTCTACTTCAATTTGCAGCGCTTGTTTGCGATGATCTAGCTGTATCAAGCCGTCTTGTACCAAACGCCCGATCGATGCTTGAGCCTCGCCCAAGGCTTCTAACGCCTTAGTTTTGTCGGCTTCCAAGCTGGCAATTCTGGCGGTCAAATCTTGTTCTTGCTGTTGCAATGCTTTGACTCTATTTGCCAAACTTTCGGTAACATTTTCTGGTACGGGCGTTACCGTTTCTGCGGTTGCTGTTGGCTGGGAGTCTGTTTCGGGTTCGATTCGATCGATCGCACTTTCAGATTCGCTATCCTCAGTTTCTGGCGAACTTTGGGCGATCGCGCCCGCTTCGTCCACCACAGGGGTGATTTGGGGGTTTTCCTCGTCCCAGGGGTCTATTTCGGGAGGAATTTGCGATGTGAGATCGTTTTGGGCGATCGACAATTCCTGTATTTGAGATGGCAATTGGTTTTCCGTCTCATTCACGGGCAAATTTGGTTCGCCATCAGCGGCTGGTTGCGATTGCGGTTTTTGGGTGGGAGATTCGTCTGAATTCATAGGAAATTTGTTCGGCGTGGGGCACAGAAGAAGTTAAAAATTTAAAATTAACAACTTGTTTAGTCTTGACGGGGACAGCGCTGTTCTAAGCAGGTCTGTAGCATTTTACGATCGAACAGAACCGGCAGAAAGTGAATGCTGTTAATTTCTTTGAAATAGAACAAAATCGGCACTGCGGGCCAAAATATCCGCCAATTTTGCCATTGTCGGTAAGGAAATTGGCGGATTAAGTTTTGCGATCGATAAATGTCCAAATCCGTTGGAGTAAACTGTAGCCGGATAGTGGCGGCTTGGTACATCAGAAACAAGCCGAACACCGAAAGTGGCAAACTCACCCACTTCTGCACGAACAGCAGCGGTACAGCAGTCAGTACGAGGACTAGGGGAATCGCATAACTCGGTGCAAGTTCGATCGTATCTGTGGGCGCAGTCCCAGAGGTAGTTGTAGTCACGGGTTTAAATCAGGGGGTAGTAAAGTAATGTTGCCAATTATTTATATTTTATCCATTTCCTAGCTTACAAGCCTTTGAGTACGCTAGAGCCAGTACCCTGAAACATCAGCCAAGTCAGGAAAAAGTTAACAATAAAAATAGCCAGCAAAGCCGTCACCACCGCTGTGGTAGTCGATTGGCCGACGCCTTTGGCGCCGCCGGTAGTCGTCAAACCCCAGCTAGTGCCGATGACAGCAATCAAACCACCGAACACAAAAGCCTTAATACCAGCGCTGCAAATGTCCCACAGACTCAGGAAATGGCGGACTGATTCTAAAAACACATTTTGAGAGATGCCGTACATTGTCGTCGCAATCAGCATCCCGCCGGCGATGCCCGTGACGAGGGACAATATTGTCAGAATTGGCAGCATCAAGCAGCAAGCTAAAACGCGGGGAATTACTAAATAGTCGATCGGGTCTGTTCTGAGCATCAGCATGGCATCTATCTGCTCTGTGACTTGCATCGTGCCAATTTCCGCAGCAAAAGCCGAACCAACCCGTCCCGTAACGATTACGGCTGTTAACACCGGGCCGAGTTCGCGAGTCAAAGACAAAGCCAAAACGCCACCGACGACATTACCGGCACCGAGGTTAATAAACTCCCTGGCTACCTGAACCGTAAATACCATGCCGACAAAACCCGCAGTCAGCAAAGAAATCAGCAGCGATTCCGGGCCAACTGCTGCCATTTGGTCAAGGGTGTTGCGACGGTTAATTTTGCGAGTTAGCAAGTGCAGCATGACTTGGCCGCCCAATAAAATGGCTGCCAGTAACCGCTGACTCCACAAACTGAGGCTTGATGGTGTAGTTGTGCTCAAGGGACTTTGACTGTAGAACAACTGCAAAAATGAAATCTATCTACAAATCTTAAACAAGTTTCTTCTCTAAGATTTAAGATTTCTGACAGAATTGGCCACTGAGGGCGATCGCTGCCTATCGTAGAAAAGGACAAGTTTATTTTACTTGCACCTTTCGGCAGTTTAGCTGAATTTACTGACTCTTATGAGCATATTTCCTAATTTTCTTCGCTCTTTACTGCTGACGGGCCTCTTGAGCTTTGTCGCTCCCTTATTGTTAATCGGCGCGGGATTGACTAGCTTTTCGTTGATCGGTCTTGTGCCTGCTTTGCAAGCAGTCGGTCGTTCTGGAGAAGACCAGATTTTGCAGTTTTTAGCCACTTTCGGCAGCGGCTGTCCTCTCCAGGGATTTTTGGTGATTGGTCTAGCTTTTAGTTTAGTGGGTGCTTTGTTTGATACCTACGCTTCTTATCAGCATTCACGGTGGGGTTAATGGTGTTTCTATTTGAAATCTGGGATTTGAGATTTTAGGTGGGGAATTCTCGATCGCGCATCTAAAATCTCAAATTGTTGGGTTGCGCTGCGCTTGAATCGCGCCGCCTGCTGCGAAAAATTCTAGATGGAATTTCCTCGTCCTTTGATTCAGCAGTGGAGTCAAATCTTAAATCGACTGACTTCGCCTAAAAACGGATACTTGCTTTCCCACAGGAGTCGTGGAGAGCCAAAATGAGAGAGTTCAGTTCCAGCTACCAGATTCATCAGTCGAGTCACTGCTAAAATCTAAAATCTAAAATCTAAAATTGTTGGGCTGGCTCAGCATTAACCATCGCAAATGTTCGGAAATGCGATCGGCAAATTCCAGAAAACCGCATCCCACAGTTTCTGGATCTTAAATATATTAGATACAGGTTGAATCAAGTGTTTCTCAACCTTTAGAAACTTAAGAGATTTGAGGTATCAATTATGGCACTTATTCGTTGGGAACCTTTGCGGGAAATGGACTCCTTGCAGCGAGAAATGAATCGGTTGTTTGATAGCTTAACTCCGGCAACCGATCGCGCATCTAACGGTGTGGCTTTTGTACCGGTGATTTATCCGTGGAATCAATCCCAAATCGAAAATCTAAAATCCTCTCTTCCCCCGAATTTATCCGTGGGGTCGCCTCTAAAATCTAAAATCTAAAATCTAAAATCGATTGACACTCCTGAAGCCATCCACCTTAAGTTAGAAATTCCGGGCATGGAAGCTTACGGTTCCTTCCGCCGGGTGATTCCCCTACCTGCACGAGTTCAAAATGACAGCGTACAAGCTGAGTACAAAAATGGGGTTTTAAACCTGACTTTGCCTAAAGCGGAAGCGGAAAAGAACCGCGTAGTCAAAGTTGAACTAGGGAGTTGGATGAAATGGAACTGCATCGGAATTTGGAGACTTAACCGGAATGACTCGCCAAGAAGTCGATGACTTTTTGCGTGGACTGGGTGCAGAAATCAGAACTACTAGAGATGGCTATGTTGCATATAAATTTCTGGATAAGTCAACACTCGCGATCCGTCCTAACGGTGAAGTGATTAGAACGCCAGCACCGAAATATGCCTCAGACGGCAGAAATATCAACAAAGGTTTCCGTCTCGATCGAGATGGTCATTTATTGCGAACGCGAGACGAATTTGGCAATTTCATTCCAGGTACTCACAATACGGGAGAAAAATTAAATGAATGATTGGAAGGATGACTATAACTTACTTGGTTTGGGTGGTTTTACATCTTTAATTACCAATGTCAAGGTCTCTTCGTGGGGAAACGAGGTATCGATCGAATGCGTCTACAATCCAGAAGAAAGATTGCCTTATGTTCTGGCATTTAAGGACTGTCGCGATATCGGGTGGACTGTACACGATGAAGAGGAAGTTGGCGAACTTGAAGCAGAATTTTTAGGAATTTCTTTGGGCGAACCGGAACACCGCAAGCCTGCTGTAATTACTACAGACATTTTTGAAATTTCAATTTTGTACGGCAGTTTCAGCATTTACAAGGAAGAAAACCTAAATTCTGAAATAGCAGATTTAGCAACAGAGATCTTGGTATCCCAACCGCAAGCAGTCTTGTAGCAATTTCAAAGTATCGCGCCGTTAAAGTGCAAATTGGTTAGTAATTTTATGTGTAAAATAACCATTATTAGGTTCGTAGTGAGGACTTCAGTCCGCAAAAAAAGAGAGGACTGAAGTCCGAACGATCAAACGAATTACAAAATTTTCAACAAATACAGTAGGTATTGTTGCACGCATCAGTTTACGATACTTAATAGAACTTTTTTGCCAAACGAGGTAGAACCAAATGCCTGATATTGTTGATATTGCCGTAGGTGCGGGTTCGTTCCAAACCCTGGTAACGGCGGTGCAAGTAGCTAATTTAGTAGATGCGCTCAAAAGTCCGGGCCCTTTCACTGTCTTTGCACCTACTGACGATGCTTTTGCGAAATTGCCACCGGGAACTATCACAACCCTAGTGCAGAATGTCCCCCAACTGAGCAGGATTTTGATGTTTCACGTCGTCTCCGGCAAGTTTATGAAGGCAGATTTGGCAAAACTCGGTTTTGTTACTTCCTTAGAAGGTTCGCCGATTAAAATTGATTGTTCAGACGGTTTTGAGGTGAAGAATGCTACTGTTGTCGCGGCCGATATCGAAGCTGACAACGGTGTCATTCACGTGATCGATAACGTGATTTTAATGGGATAATTTCGCCTTTAAACCTCGCTGCTGGAGCGAAGCAGGTGCCTTGCGGTGTCGCTTCGCTCCCGATCGCGCTTTTGGTTTTTTAGCAATTAAAAGTTATATAAATATAAAAAAGTTGTCTTTTTGCCGGATGTATTTTAAGATGATTGTTTAAAAAACTTTGAAGATGAATAATTATAATATAAGGAAACCAGTGTGGTGAGCACTATGCAAATCCTAGCCGCCAGCCTCAAGGCCAAAGTCCGCCAGCGTACCTTGGAACTGCAAGTTCTCAACGAACTTACGGAGAATGTACAACTTGCTGCGGTTGCTGATGAAATTTGGTCTGCTTGTCTGGCACATCTCGGGCGCCTGATTCCTGCTGAGACGATCCTCTTCGAGGGCTTCGCTAACGCACTTTTAACTCTACCGGACGATCGCATCTACCTGCAACACTTACACCCGTTAACTGAATCGGTCAAATCTGAAATAGCAGCCTGCTTGCAAGCTACTCGCACCCAATGGCTGGCCGGAAGTCGAGACTGGGCGTACAACATCGCTGGCGGGCCAATTGCTCAGTTTAAGTCGGTGTTGATGGCACCGGCTAACCCGGAGGACAGTGAAGAATTGTTGGGAGTATTTTTCATCGGTGCAGAGCAGGGAACTGCTTTTAATTTTGAACACCTTTGTTTGCTCCACACTGTCGCTCAAATTTGTGTTAAATCGTTAACTAATTTAGCAGCTAAACAGACGGATGTCAAGGGAACTGTTCAAAATAATTTTGCTCTAGATGGGTCAAGCCAAGAGCTATTGTTGCGGGCTTTAATGGACGGTGCGCCGGATAGAGTTTTTGCGAAAGATCGAAATTTTAGATACATTTTTGTCAATCAAAGTTTTGCTGCATATTTGGGGAAAAAGGTTGAAGAAATTATTGGCAAAGATGATATCGAATTAGGTTTCTCAGAACCAGCAGTATTTGGCGATCGCCACGGCTCAATTAGAGGCATTCGCGAGGACGATCGAGCTGTGCTGGGGGGGGAGACGGTTCGCAATCCCTACCAGGCGATCGCCTGTGCAGGTGGCAAACAGCAGGTCTTTGACACGCAAAAACTGCCCCTGCGCGATGCGGATGGCAGTATATTTGGGATTTTGGGTATTTCTCGGGAGATTGCTCAATTGCAGGCGACAGATGAAGCCCGGAATCAAAGCCAAGCCAAACTGCAAAAAATTACTGCTAGCGTACCCGGTACGGTATATCAAGTTGACTTGCATCTAGATGGCTCGATAGCCTTCTCGTTTGTGAGCGCGGGCTGCCGAGAATTGTATGAAATAGAACCGGAGGTGGCTCAGCAGGATATTCGTGCAATTGTTGACATGATTCATCCCGAAGATAGAGATGATTTTCGGAACTCGGTAAGGCTGGCTGCGGAAAATTTGCAGCCTTGGCGGTGGGAAGGCAGAATTATCACTCCCTCTGGAAAACTTAAATGGATTCAAGGGGCTGCACAACCGGAAATGCAAGGATCGGGAGAGATAGTTTATTATGGCTTGTTCACGGATATTAGCGATCGCAAACAAGCTGAGTTAAAACTGCAACTTTATCAAGAAATATTTTTAAAGTCTAACGATGCGATCGCCATTTTAGACCCGCAAGGCTATTATTTGGAAACAAATCAAGCTCACACGGCTTTGCTGGGTTACAGTGAATCAAAATTGTGGGGTAAAACCCCTGCAATTCATACGGGAGAAGAGACATTTGCATCGGTGCTGCAAATCTTGGTCGCAACAGGGAGTTACCGAGGCGAAATGACCTGTGTTAAGGATTTGCAAGGGGGAATAGTTGAGGTGGAACTTTCGGCTTTTGCGGTTCTCAATGATGCTGGGGAAGTAGTTTGTTACGTCAGCGTCAAAAGGGATATCACCGAACGCAAGCAAGCTGAGGAAAAACTCAAACTTTACCGAGAAATATTTTTAAACTCCAACGATGCGATGGTGATTATCGATGCTGATGGGTTTTTCCTGGAACAAAATCGCGCTCACCAATCGCTATTAGAATATACAGACGCCGAATTAGAAATAGAAACGCCGCCGCTGGTGGCGGGGGAACGCTTTTCTGCGATTTCCAAAAGTTTAGCGAAAACTGGAACTTTTCGGGGCGAAATTACTAACTTTACTAAAAAAGGTCGCACGCTGGCGATCGAGGTGGCGGCATACTCTGTGATTAACAACAGCGGCGATATAATTTGTCACGTCTGCGTTAAGCGCGATATTACTGAACGCAAAAAAGGTGAAGAAGAACGACAAAAATTTGTGTCGCTGATTGAAAATAGCAGCGATTTTATTGGTATGGCTACTCTCGAAGGGCAAACGCTGTTTGTTAATGAAGCCGGACGAAAACTGGTGGGAATAGAGAATATTTCGGAATTGCTTTATACGGAAATATGGGATTATATCGGCGAAACTTTTAAACAGGAATTTAGTCAAGAGATTTTGCCAAAAATTATCAGTCAGGGTCAGTGGCAAGGAGAAGGTAAAATGCAGCACTTGCGTACTGGAAAACACATTGATGTTGTGATGAATGCTTTTCTGGTCAAGCACCCTCAAACCAGCGAACCGCTGTGCTTTGCTGCGGTAATTCGCGATGTCACAGAACGCAAGCAAGCTGAAAGAATGCTGCTGGAACAGGCAGAACAGGAACGGCTAGTTTCGGCGATCGCCCAGCGAGTGCGACAGTCTCTCAACCTCACTCAAACTCTGAGCACGGCTGTACAAGAGGTACGGCAATTACTGGCAACCGATCGCACGGTAATTTATCGTTTTGATTCCGATGACACAGGGATTGTGGTTGTCGAATCTGTAGGATCTGATTGGATGCCTATGCTGGGCAGAAAACTTCAGGAAAAATCTTTTGGGGAAAGTTACAAAGCGATGTACCGGGCTGGCAAGATTCAAGCAGTTGAAGATATTTATAATGCTAATTTGAGCCAGATTCACCGAGATTTACTGGTGAAATTGCAGGTAAGGGCTAATTTAGTTGTACCAATTTTTATCGGCGACGAAAGTCAGGAATTAGCAATAGAATATTCGCCAGAAACTCCTAGAATTAAGTCGCAGATCGAGAGTTTGGACAAGCGTCAAAATCGGTTGTGGGGGTTGCTGGTTGCCCACCAGTGCAGTGCCCCGCGCGCTTGGACTGATTCTGAGGTGGATTTGCTGGGAAGGTTGAGCGTGCAGTTGGCGATCGCCATTCAGCAATCTACTCTGTTTGAGCAAGCGCAGCAAGCCCGAGAAGCCGCTTTGGAAGCGTCTCGAATGAAGTCACTATTTTTAGCAAATATGAGTCACGAAATCCGCACTCCGATGAATGGAGTGATGGGGATGACAGATTTGCTGCTGAAAACAAATCTTACTCCCGAACAGCTAGACTTTGTGCAGACGCTGAAACTCAGCGGTCAAAATTTGCTGTCCATCATTAACGATATTCTTGACCTTTCCAAACTGGAAGCTGGAGAAATGCGCTTAGAAACCATCGAATTTGACCTCAGTATCTGTCTGGATGAAGTGCTGGATTTGTTGGCAACTCCCGCACAAACTAAAGGTATAGAATTGGTGGCGCTGATTGATACCGACGTGCCGCTGCAAATTAAAGGGGATGCAGCACGATTGCGGCAAATCCTCACTAATTTAATTAACAATGCGATTAAGTTCACGGAAGCAGGAGAAATAGTAATTGAGGTTTCAACTGGCAGGATTCCTGGGATATTGGCAGCCAGCGACGACCAGAAAAAATTAGAGAATATCCAACCATTAAAACTAGGAATCAATCGCTCGCTATTCCTACTGTTCAAGGTCACAGATACAGGGATTGGGATTGCTGCCGAAGACCAAAAAAAGCTGTTTCAATCTTTTACTCAAGTTGATGCTTCTACTACGAGAAAGTACGGTGGAACAGGTTTGGGTCTGGCTATTTCTAAGCAGTTGGTGGAGCTGCTAGGGGGTAAAATTGGTGTGGAAAGTACCCCCGGTAAAGGCTCGACTTTTTGGTTTACTGTGCCGGCACTTAAGGAAAATTTAACTGGGGCTGGGACAGCGTGCTCAGTGAATTTGCAAACGGTGCTGGCGGGGCAGAAAATGTTAGTTGCTAGCGACAAGCCCACAGTGCGAAAAGTGCTGCTGAGAATGGCTGTTTTGTGGGGGATGGAAGTTGATGAGGTTGAGAATGGTTGGATGGCGATCGCATCTCTGTACAAAGCTGTCAGCATAAAATCCCCTTACGATATCATTTTGGTTGATATTCAGTTGCCGGAAATGGTGGCGGGAAGTCTGGAACGTTTGATGATTGCTGAGCCGGCAATGCAGCAGACGCATTGGGTGGTGCTGACTTCAATTACTCAGACATCGGAGGCTAAACGTTTGGTAGATATTGGTTTTAGCGGTTATTTAACTAAACCTGTGAAAGCTCACCGGCTGTTTGAGTGTTTGGTAAATGCGATCGCCCCGGGTGCAGTGGTTGACTCGCGGCTGGCAAATCCAACGACAAATCCAGACTCCTCTATTGACAACCGGGAGTTAGCTAGCTTAAAGATTTTGTTAGTTGAAGATACTCCGATCAATCAAAAAGTTGGTCTGAATCAACTCAAGGTTTTGGGATGTGCGACGGATGTGGCAAATAACGGCGCTGAGGCGCTATCGATGCTGGCTATCAAAAAGTATGACATTGTGCTGATGGACTGTCAGATGCCGATTTTGGACGGTTACGAAGCTACGCTGGAATTGCGCCGCATGGAAGCGACAGGCACTGCTGCTGGTTCGAGGGAGCCCGATCGCAAGACGGTGGTGATTGCGATGACGGCAAATGCTTTGAAGGGCGATCGGGAAAAGTGTCTGGCGGCGGGTATGGATGATTATATTAGCAAACCTATTTCCATCGAAAAGTTAAAATCTGTACTAGAAAATTGGTCGGTACAGTTAAAAGTTGAAATTCCTCAGTTTAAGGGTGAGCAAGTCCAAAACTCTGCTTCGGATCTAGAATGCGTAGTTGATATGGCACGCTTGCACGAAATTGCGGGCACTGATTTAGATTTTGAGCGGGAAATATTGCAAGCTTTTGTGGTGGATACTAGCAGTTATTTAGAATCTGCTAAAAGTGCGATCGCCTCGGGAGACTTGGAGACACTGGCCCGCCGCGCGCATCAAATTAAAGGTGTCAGCGCTACGGCGGCGGTGCGGTTAATGCCCCAGATGGCTGCTCAGCTTCAAACTCTGGCCGAATCCAACGATTTGGAGGGCGCTACGAAAATCATCGCTGAATTAGAAATAATTCTAGCGGGGGTTAAAAAGTTGGCCGCTGCTGAATTATCTGCTTAATCGCTCAATTTTCTCAGGACGGCGGTTGGAAACCGCATCTACACAAACGGCCGCTGCTGAATTATCTGCTTAATCGCTCAATTTTCTCAGGACGGCGGTTGGAAACCGCATCTACACAAACGATGTCCGCCTCCGCGGACTAAGAAATATGGAATTTGAGAGAATGTGCGTGCGATGGATGGATCCCCGCTACGCTACGACTCTTCAACCCGCGTCGGCGGGTTTTGTTTGTGTAGACGCGGTTTCAACCGCCCGGTCTTTATGTAAAGATTCTTAAAAATTTATCAAGATATTTATCTCTATGTGACGAGATTGGAAATTCTTATAACATCTTGTGTGTTGTAGCTTTTGACACTACTATATTAAGTTATTGTGGTCAAATATAAAATAATCATTAAGCCGATGACAAGACGGCTACTTTTCGTCTATCGGCTTGAAACACTAAGACCAACCCATCGCCCAGCCAGCCCACTAAGTGCGTATTTACGCTCAACGAGGTTTTATGACTCCAGTCATGTTACGCCAACTCTGGTCTTTAATTGAAACTACCCAAGCGACTCTGTTAGTCAATTTGGACGATGCAACCCTGGTACAGTGGCTGCTGAAGCAATTGAAGATGAACTCTGCGCTCAATGGCAACGAAACAGATTTGTTGAACGAGTACATCGAGTCTCGGCTGTCGCTAATCCGCGATTTAGCCGAGCAGCGCCTAGCACCAGAGCGGTTCTGAGCGCATTAAATCAAAATTGGATAAATATTACAGGAAAGGTCGATCGCCCGCAGCGGGCAAAAAAATAATAGGCGGTTAGCCGGTGCGCTTTTCAGGGTGCGACACCGGGTTGAGAATGGTTAATTTGAAATGGTGAGGTTTTCTAGATTGCCGATCGCAACAGTTCTCGACACCGACAAGTTAGGATCGTCGAGAAAGTGTTCTACTGGTAAAATGTATGCGTAAATTGGGATTTCTGTTGCTGGCAAGTGTGTTGTTTGTGGCACCGCTGGCATCTTGTAGGGATCGATCGGCACAAGTCGGTCAAACACCAGCCACCACTGCTGAAGGCAAATCGCAACAAGGCCCGAGTCGCATAGATACAATTGTCAGCCGCGGCAAATTGATTTGCGGCGTTAGTGGCGAACTGCCGGGTTTTAGCTTTGTAGACGAAAAAGGCAAATACTCCGGCTTGGATGTAGATGTTTGCAGGGCGATCGCTGCGGCTATATTTGACGATCCCGAAAAAGTCGAATACCGAAAGCTCAACGCCAAAGATAGGTTTACAGTTTTGCAGGCTGGAGAAATCGATATTCTCAGCCGAAATACCACCTACACGGCGAGTCGCGACAGCACTACCGGCTTGGAATTTGCCCCGATAATCTTTTATGACTCTCAAAGCATCATGGTCAAAAAAGATAGCGGCATTAAAAGTTTAAAAGATTTTGCGGGCAAATCTATCTGCGTGCAGACAGGTACGAGTACCGAACAAAATTTGTCCGACCAAATGCGAAAATTAGGAGTTAAATACACTCCTGTGGTGTTTGAAGATGCGAATACTACCTTTGGCACTTATCAAGAAGGTCGCTGTCAAGGTGTTACAGCCGATCGATCGCAACTCGTGTCGAAGCGCACAACTCTACCGAATCCTGAGAATAATGTTGTTTTGCCGATCGTAATGTCAAAAGAACCGTTAGCCCCAGCGGTGAAAAGCGGCGATCCGAAATGGTCGGATGCGGTGAGATGGATTATTTTTGCGGCGATTGAAGCTGAAGATTTAGGAATTAATTCAGGAAATGTAGACCAAACTGTCGCCAGCACTACAGACCCAAACGTCAAACGTTTGCTAGGAAAAGAAGGAGATTTAGGTAAAGGTTTCGGACTCCCCAACGACTACGCTGTCCGCGTTGTGAAGAAAGTGGGGAATTACGGGGAAATGTACGATCGCAACCTCGGCCCGAAAAGTACACTTAAGTTAGACCGGGGTCAAAACAAACTCTGGAAAGATGGCGGTTTACTGTACTCGCCACCCTTCCGCTAATCAACAGGTTTGTAGTTGCGCTTGAGCCCTGTTGTCTGCGCCACTACAAACAGAAAAATCCACTTAAACAAAGGTAAGTAGTTGCGCTTCAGCGCTCTTAGGTAAGTAGTTGCGCTTCAGCGCTCTTAGGTACGTAGTTGCGCTTCAGCGCTCTTAGGTACGTAGTTGCGCTTCAG
>NZ_JAEQCF010000063.1:0-40998 GCF_020738625.1 Microcoleus sp. PH2017_09_SFU_O_A | reverse complement strand
CGCTTCAGCGCTCTTAGGTAAGTAGTTGCGCTTCAGCGCTCTTAGGTACGTAGTTGCGCTTCAGCGCTCTTAGGTACGTAGTTGCGCTTCAGCGCTCTTTGGTACACAACATACGCAGCAGATTGAATGAAATATAATTTAAGTTATGAATACAGAACCTCAACCGGGCAAATCCGAGAAATCATCCAAAATTAAAGATATATCAACACTGCTGCGGGACGATCGCTTCTGGAAAATAACCGGACAGGCGATCGCCCTAATTTTAGTAATAACAGTCATCGCTATTCTTTGGGACAACCTCACCGCCAATTACGCGCAACTAGGAATTGCATTTGGATTTGACTTTCTCAATTCCCAAGCATCCTTCGACATCGGCGAAAGCGTAATTCCCTACAGTCCCGAAAACAGTTACAGACAAGCTTATTTTGTTGGTTTGATCAACACGCTGCGGGTAATGGGCCTGGGGATTGTTTTCGCAACAATTGCGGGTTTGACTGTAGGAATTGCCCGCCTTTCCGACAATTGGATCTTGCGTAATTTAGCAGCTTTGTACGTGGAGATTTTGAGGAATACACCGTTATTGCTGCAATTATTTTTCTGGTATTTTGCAGTATTCATTTCCATGCCAAAACTGGAAGACAATCAACAGATGCGCGGCCCGATTTACTTGACAAATCGCGGGATTGCTGTACCTTGGCCTGCGCCTTTGCCAGGTTTTGAGATTTGGTTGATTTTGCTAACTGTGGGAATTTTGGCGGCGGCGGGGCTGTGGATGTGGCGGGCGCGGGTGATGGTGGAAGAAGCGAAGCCTGGAAGACAGTTGTTTTGGGCTGCTGGTGCGATCGTCCTGAGTGCAATTTTAGCTTTGATTATCACCCAAAATCTGCCTTTTCGCGTCGATTTTCCGCGCCTGACACCAGCATTGCAACTCGAAGGAGGATTAAAATTAACTCCAGAATTTGCAGCCCTAGTGACAGGACTCAGCTTGTATACTGGCAGTTACATTGCCGAAATTGTCCGCGGCGGAATTCAGTCAGTCTCGCGAGGCCAGTGGGAAGCGGGAAAGTCTTTGGGACTTAAATCTGGAACCCTGATGCGGATGGTAATTTTGCCGCAAGCTTTGCGGGTAATTGTGCCGCCGTTAACCAGTCAGTATCTGAATTTAGCGAAGAATTCGAGTTTAGCCGTGGCGGTGGCTTATCCCGACGTTTACTTTGTGGTGGGTTCTCCGACGTTGAATCAGACCGGAAGGGCGATCGAAACAATGCTAATTATCATGGTAACATACCTAACAATTAGTTTGATAGTTTCTCTGTTTATGAATTGGTACAATCACACGGTACAAATTAAGGAAAGGTAAATAACAGTTGACAGTTGACAGTTGACAGTTGACAGTGGATAGCGAAGTCAAAAGTTAAGTTTATTATAATCTGGAACTAAAGTTGAAATGACTTACAGAGATTTTAACTTAAAAACAGTAACAAAAAAATTCGGTTTGACGATTAGCGATCGCATCAATATGTTCTCTCCTGTGCCAGAATTAGAACCAAGTCCCTTACTTGTAGAAATTCTCAAAGAGAACGCAGGCATTGCCTTAAGCAGCAATACTGACAAGTCTCGCTCGTCCATGATAACCGCACCGATTTTAATCGAACTTAGAAAACTGTTTAACCATCAAATTGGTCTTTTTTGTGGAATAGATTTTACAGTTGATGCCGAAAAAGGATTAGCTGGAAATTGCGATTTTTTGATTAGTCGTTCTTCATACTTATTAATGCTTACCGAACCAGTAATTGCGATCGTAGAAGCACAAAACGAAGATATTAATGCAAGCTTGGGGCCATGTGTAGCCCAAATGTTAGCAGCTAGAATATTTAACGAATGCGAAGGCAACACAAATGCAACAATAAATTATGGGGCTGTTACTAGCGGCCAAACCTGGAGATTCTTAAGACTCAAAGAACAAGTAATTGAAATTGACTTGACAGAATATTACGTAACAGATGTCAAGAAAATATTAGGAATATTAGCAAGTGCAATTCAGCAAGCAATCTAAAATCTAACATCTAAAATACATGGAAACAACCCCCGTACTGCCGCCTCCCGCCACCGAATCGCCCACCCCTTGGAATTGGGCGCGCAAAAACCTATTTAGTACCTGGTACAACAGCATTCTGACAATAGTTTGCTTAATTGTCGCCTTCCAAACAGTTAAAGGAATTATCGTTTGGGCCACAACAAAAGCTAAATGGCGCGTGTTAGAAGCAAACTTGCCACTATTTTTTGTGGGCAGATTTCCCAGCGAATCCTACTGGCGGCTGTGGATAGTAGCCGGAATAATTGCCTTATTGGGAGGTTTAACTTGGGGAAATATTCAGCGAGATGAACGTCTTTGGAATCCGCCTACACTGATTTTACTCGGTGCTGCCGTTGTTGGTGCGGTCATTACGCCGATCGACCTTACCTCTCGCTTCTACCTCTTAGGAATTATTATCGCAACCGCCGCCAGCTATGTCGCCGCGAGACAAATTAATCCCAACCCCCCCCAACCCCCCCTTGGTAAGGGGGGGCGAGGGGGGGTTAGCTGGATACCCGGAATTTGGGCTCTTTCCTTCCCGCTGATTCTGTGGCTAATTAAAGGCGGATTAGGTTTGACAGAAGTCTCGACAAATGACTGGGGCGGTTTAGTGCTGACGCTGTTTTTAGCAATTATTAGCATTGTGCTTTCATTTCCCCTGGGAGTATTGCTTGCCCTCGGGAGACAAAGTTCTTTGCCAGTCGTCAAACTGCTGTCAACATTGTACATTGAAATAGTGCGCGGCTTGCCTTTAATTGGCATTTTGTTTTTAGGTCAAGTCATGCTGCAATTATTCTTACCGCCGGAATATCCCAAATTGGATAGAGTGATTCGAGCGATCGCCGGATTAACATTATTCAGTGCGGCATACTTGGCTGAAAACGTGCGCGGCGGTTTGCAGGCTGTGCCCAGAGGACAAATAGAAGCAGCAAGGTCGATCGGGCTAAACACACCACTATTGACCATTCTGATTGTACTACCTCAAGCACTGCGAACAGTCATTCCGGCGATCGGCGGTCAATTCATCGGATTATTCATGGATACATCCCTGCTATCGCTATTTGGAATGTTAGAATTAATCGGCATATCCCGCGCCGTTTTAGCAAATCCATCCTACATCGGCAGGTACGCCGAAGTTTACATATTCGTCGGCATCATCTATTGGGTATTTTGCTACTCAATGTCACTGGCCAGCCGCAAAATAGAGAAAAGTTTAGAAAAAAGTCATTAGTCCACAGTCTGTAGGGGCGGGTTCACCAACAAAATAGAACTCCCAACCCAAATATATATAAACCCGCCCTCCCAACCCAAATATATATAAACCCCCCCTCCACTGAAGTAGTCAACAGTCATCAGGCAATAATTATTCGTCATTATTTAAAGGAGAAAATTATGCAAGATACACTAACAGTTCCCGAAACAGTAATCGTCGCAGAAAACGTCCACAAATGGTACGGACAATTTCACGTACTGCGCGGCGTCAGCATGAACGTGAACCGAGGCGAAGTCGTCGTCGTGATGGGCCCTTCAGGTTCCGGCAAATCCACGTTTATCCGCACTTTTAACGCTTTAGAAGCCTATCAGCAAGGCAAAATTACGATCGACGGAATCGAACTTTCCCACGACTTGCGAAACATCGAAAAAATTCGCCAGGAAGTAGGAATGGTGTTTCAGCAATTCAACCTATTTCCCCACCTATCAGTCCTGCAAAACGTCATGCTAGCGCCCGTATGGGTGCGCCGCTGGCCGAAGAAAAAAGCAGAAGAAGTAGCAATGCAACTGTTAGAAAGAGTCGGGATTTTGTCCCAAGCCCAAAAATATCCCGGACAATTATCTGGCGGACAGCAGCAGCGGGTTGCTATTGCACGTTCCCTAGCAATGCAGCCGAAAATCATGCTATTTGACGAACCGACATCAGCATTAGACCCGGAAATGGTGCGGGAAGTTTTAGATGTCATGCGAAATTTAGCGCAAACAGGAATTACAATGGTAGTGGTGACTCACGAAGTCGGATTTGCGCGCGAAGTTGCCGATCGCATTGTGTTGATGGACGGCGGCGTTTTAGTGGAAGAAGCGAAGCCAGAAGAGTTTTTTCAGAACCCGAAGGAAGAACGCACACGCAAGTTTCTATCTCAGATATTGTAAACAGAACTTACGTCATTATAGGTTAGTAGTGAGGACTTTAGTCCGCATCCCATCAGAAAACTAAACTCATCATTAAAAACCAGAGAGTGAGGTTCGTAGTGAGGACTTTAGTCCGCATCCAATCAGAAGACTAAACTCATCATTAAAAACATTAATAGGTTCGTAGTGAGGACTTTAGTCCGCATAAGATCAGAGGACTAAACTCATAATTAAAAACCAGAGAGTGAGGTTCGTAGTGAGGACTTCAGTCCGCATAAGATCAGAGGACTAAAGTCCTCACTACGAACCGTTATTTGTGATTCATTCCCTTGACTTGGATAACAGCGTTAGAATAGTAGATATAAGTCATAAAATCTCAAATTTATATGCCGTCCACAAAAACGCTGCCACTAATTAAAGATGCAGAACGCCTAGAAAGCCGCCTCAAAGAAATTCCGGCAGTTCCTGGTGTATACTTAATGCGCGACGAGAGCGATCGCATCCTGTACATCGGCAAATCCAAAAAACTCCGAAACCGAGTCCGTTCCTACTTCCGCGAAAGCCAAAACCTCAGTCCCCGCATCGCGATGATGGTACAGCAAGTGCGCGAAATCGAATTCATCGCCACCGACACAGAAGCCGAAGCTTTGGCCTTAGAAGCAAACCTCGTAAAACAGCACCAACCTCACTTTAATGTCCTCCTCAAAGATGATAAAAAATATCCTTATTTGTGCATAACTTGGTCGGAAAAATACCCGCGCATTTTCATCACCCGCAAACGCCGCGCGGGTAGTGCGAAAGACCGCTACTACGGCCCCTACGTCGATACAGGGGCGCTGCGGAGTACGCTGCATTTGATTAAGCGGATTTTCCCCTTGCGACAGCGCCCTCAACCGCTATTTAAAGACCGTCCCTGTCTGAACTACGATATCGGCCGCTGCGTCGGTGTTTGTCAAGGGTTAATGTCTGCGGAAGATTACCAAAAAATCATCCAAAAGGTAGCCATGATTTTCCAGGGAAGGACTCAGGAATTGCTGGATATTCTGGAACCACAAATGGAACAAGCAGCCGAAGATTTGAACTTTGAAACTGCGGCCAGGATTCGCGACCAAATTAAAGGTTTGCAATCTTTAAGTGCTGGTCAAAAAGTGTCTTTACCAGATGATACCGTTTCCAGGGATGCGATCGCCCTGGCAGCAGACACGCAGCACGCCTGCATTCAATTATTCCAGATTCGTGCAGGTCAATTAGTCGGCAGACTGGGCTTTATGGCGGAGATACCCAGGGCGGGCACAGGGGCACCGCCCCTACATTCCTGGGAAGAAGAATTATCTCAACCTTCTCTTACCTCCCCCCCAAGGCTTGGGGGAGTAGAGGCCGGGGCGATTTTGCAGCGAGTTTTGGAGGAACATTATCAAAATGTCGAAGCCGTAGAAATTCCCAGCGAAATTTCTGTGCAGTACGACTTACCAGAAGGCGAAATATTAGCAGATTGGTTGAGCAACCGCAAGGGGCGAAAAGTGACGATTTTGACTCCGCAGCGCCAAACTAAGGCGGAGTTAATTGAGATGGTGGAACGCAATGCTGAGTATGAATTGGCGAGAATGCAACGATTGAGCGATCGCAATTCTCAAGCAATGCAAGATTTAGCCGAAATTCTCGATTTACCAGAAATGCCGCACCGCATAGAAGGTTACGATATTTCTCACATTCAAGGTTCGGATGCGGTAGCTTCCCGTGTCGTATTTATCGACGGTTTACCAGCAAATCAACACTACCGCCACTACAAAATTAAAAATCCTGAAATAAAATCCGGTCATTCTGACGACTTTGCTAGTTTAGCAGAAGTTATCGGCAGACGATTTAGGATCAAAGAAGCAGAAGGAAACAGCAAGAAGCAAGATGAATTTAGCGAGTTAGCAGAAGCGGAAGCAGTCAGTAATTTGTCTTCAGTTTCTCCTAATATTGCTGACAAACCGGATTTGATTATGATAGACGGCGGCAAAGGTCAACTGTCAGCAGTTGTGGCTGTTTTGCGGGAGATGAATTTGCTAGATGAGTTGCGAGTTGTGAGTTTGGCGAAGCAGCGAGAAGAGATTTTTTTGCCGGGGGAATCTTTGCCGCTGCCAACTAATTCTGAGCAACCGGGTGTACAATTACTGCGGCGGGTGCGGGATGAGGCGCACAGGTTTGCTGTGAGTTTTCACCGAGATCAAAGAAGTCAGAGAATGAAGCGATCGCGCTTAGATGAGATTCCGGGGTTGGGACACCACCGACAAAAACTATTGTTAGCGCATTTTCGGTCGATCGACTACCTGCGTTTAGCAACTCCCGAACAGTTGGCGGAAGTTTCTGGGATTGGCCCGCGTCTGGCGCAGCAAATCTACGCTTATTTCCATCCGTAAAGCCTTTAGTAGCGTGGAAGAGGGGATTTGGGAGGCTACGAGTCCCTATTCAACCACTTTCAAGGAGAACTTGAGAAATTTTGCACGGGCCTATTGCAATTCTCAGAAGCTTGTGGTATGTTTAGGTTCTGTGTGAATGCGGGTGTAGTTTAGTGGTAAAACTTTAGCCTTCCAAGCTAACTATGCGGGTTCGATTCCCGCCACCCGCTTATTAAACAAAAAGCCTCAAACCAACGAGAAATCAA
This sequence comes from Microcoleus sp. PH2017_09_SFU_O_A, assembly GCF_020738625.1. Taxonomy (NCBI): domain Bacteria; kingdom Bacillati; phylum Cyanobacteriota; class Cyanophyceae; order Oscillatoriales; family Microcoleaceae; genus Microcoleus; species Microcoleus sp. PH2017_09_SFU_O_A. Next base: position 34,147 of record NZ_JAEQCF010000063.1, on the reverse strand, counting down.
CGGTTTGGGGTTTTTTATTGCCGATTTTTTGGCTGGGTGGGGCGTCAAAAAGACTAGAAATTGGATACAAATTGACGACAAAACGACCAAACTGAGTATCAAGTGACTGCCCGATCGCCCTTTTTGAACACAATTTGACTAGAATTTGAATACAATTTGACTAGAAATATCCAGCCGAGAGTCAATAGCGGTATGGTGTGGCGTGCATGGAACCCTAGATAATGGGAGTTGTCTGAGTCCCGTATCTGGAAGAATAATCGGTTAACATAGAGTGCCTCCAGTTGGCAAGATTGGCGATCGCACTCAGCTTGAGTTATGACTGATTCGGAGTCGCATCAGTCACAAGGAGAACCCGTGAAATATTTTTCAGTAGTAATGTATTTGCTGCGGGAACGGCAACAATTTCTCGAAGAAATTCGCGACGGTGTTAAGCTCAAATCTAAAATTTTTGGTTTGTTAATTTCCAGTACCATATTTTTTGGTATTTACGGAGCGATACTAGGTGCATCAAGTACGTGGATGCAATGTCTGGTTTCAGCAATCAAGTTGCCAGCGCTTTACTTACTGACGCTGATTATCTGCTTTCCCACACTGTACTTTTTTAATGTCATGTTTGGTTCAAAACGAACTTTTGAACAGTATTTGACATTGTTGATGACAGCAATGGCGATGATTAGCGTTTTGCTGTTTGGATTTGCACCTGTCAGTCTATTTTTTCTGATCAGCAGTACCAATTACAATTTTTATCTGCTGCTAAATGTTGCGATCATGGCAGTCACAGGATTTTTGGGGGTCAGCTTCATTTATCAAGGAATGCACTTTCTGTCCGAACAAGATGCGGAAGGAAAAGACATCAGGCTAAATATTTTGCGGTTTTGGTTGGGACTGTATGCGTTTGTGGGCAGTCAGTTGGGATGGACGCTGAGACCGTTTTTTGGCGCACCGGGACAAGCTTTTCAACTGTTCCGAAGCCGAGACAGCAATTTTTATATGAGTCTGTGGGATTCAATTAGGTCTCTGGGAGGATTTTAATTAATGCTAATTTAAGGAGATTTGCCCTAGTGATACAAGCGGATTTGGATGAGTTGATAATTCCTGAAAAGGAGTTGGAAGATTTGAGCGGAATAGCTTTGAGCGACGGTTTTTCAGGGAATTTTTATCGCCCTGCTACACTCCGGGACGGCAAAAATCTGTTTGCTCTTTTGTTGCACGAGTTGCTGATATTTTGCGTGACGCTTGTTGTCTCGCTCCCGGTTGCTTTGCTGGCCAATAGAAATCAAGTTGGTTTTAGCGATGCTGAGATATTTGTCCGGGTTTTACAAATAACTTTGGGTTTGTCCCTGGCGATTACTGTTGTTTGGAATGTCTATAAATGGGTAAAAGCAAAGCCTTTAGCAACCCTGGCGGGTCTCTTGGATGAAGTTGAGAAGTATCATGAGGTGATTAAGGCTTTAGATATTATCGATCGCCTAACGGCTGCTGGCAATTTACAAGCCAATTTAATTAATCGACAAGATGCAATTGAGGCCTTAAAAATTACTAGAGAAAGTTTAGTCTGTGCTTTGAAAACAGAAAGGATTCTCAGGGAAAATCATAAATTCATTGGTCGCCGTTACGAGTTATTTGCTAATATTGAAAGTAATTTGGCGGCTTTGATGGCGCTGGATGTGAGCGATCGCGCGAGCGAATACGGCCGGTTGCTAAATGAGGCTCTGGAAATTGGGATGAGCGTGCACAAAGAGGTAAGAAAGTTGCAAAATGGCAAATAATTTGAAGTATGTTGTTGCGCTTTAGCGCTCTTTCATGTATATACAGAAAGAGCGCTGAAGCGCAACAACGTACCTTTATTGAATCTGTAGGAACTACGAACCTTTTTTGGGGACAATTTTAATCGTCAAATATATCCAACTGTTGTCCCTCCGACTCTTTTTTGCCATCTTTTTTAACACCCTTCCGCAGCCCGATCGCAATTTTGCTATGTTTCTCAATCTGCTTCATCACCTGTCTCGCCCTATCAATCACCGACGGCGGTAAACCAGCCAACCTCCCCGCTTCAATTCCGTAGGACTTATCAGCACCGCCGGGGTGAACTTCGTGCAAAAATACAATTTGATCCGGCAATTCCTTCACAGTCACCTGATAATTTGCCACATTATCCAAAATAGAAGCTAACTCATTTAACTCGTGATAGTGAGTCGCAAAAATCGTCCGCGCGCGAATCTCGCTGGCTAAATATTCTGCCACAGACCAAGCAATCGAAAGCCCGTCAAACGTTGCCGTTCCCCTACCAATTTCATCCAACAAAACCAATGATTTCGGCGTCGCGTGATTGAGAATATTGGCAGTTTCGTTCATTTCTACCATAAACGTAGACTGACCGGTTGCTAAATCGTCCACGGCGCCGACACGGGTAAAAATGCGATCGCAAATTCCCAAAGTCGCAGCCTTCGCCGGGACAAAACTGCCCATCTGCGCCATTAACTGGATCAAACCAACCTGGCGCAAATAACAACTCTTGCCGCTAGCATTCGGCCCAGTTAAAATAATTAAATCTGGGCGACTTAGCGCTGCTTCCCGACCCAAAAAAGCCGAATTAGGGACAAAAAATCCCGGCGGTAAAGACTTTTCCACCACCGGATGACAACCTTCAATAATTTTAATTTCCCGACTTTCTGTCATCATCGGGCGACAGTAATCTTGATAAACCGCTACTTCCGCCAAACCGCACAAAATATCCGCCGCCGCCACCGCGCGGGAAACGTTGCGAATAATTTCGGCGTGTTCTCCTACCTCCGATCGCAATTTCGCAAAAATATCGTACTCCAAGTGATTTAAATCTTCCCGCGCCGTCAGAATTCGCACTTCCCTTTCTTTTAATTCTTCTGTGCTGTAGCGTTCTTCATTGGTGAGAGTTTGCTTGCGGGTGTAGTCGTTCGGTACTTGGTCAACTTTCGATTTGGTAATGCTGATGTAATAGCCGAAAGCTTTATTGTAGCCGACTTTTAAATTAGAAATTCCGGTGCGTTGCCGTTCGTTAGCCTCTAAACGGGCAATCCATTCTTGATCGGCTGATGCAGTGTGGCGCATCTTATCAAGCATGGGATTAATGCCCGATCGAATCAAACCTCCTTCTTTTAAATGAATCGGCGGTTCCTCAACTAAATAAGCGTGAATTTGAGTTGCTAACTCTTCTAAAATGGGCGGGACATTTTGCAGCGCTTTTAAATAGGGCGAGATTCCTTCAGTTGCGATCGCCGCCAGTTGGGGTAATTTTGAGAGAGAATCGGCTAAAGCGACCAAATCCCGAGCGCTAGCGGTTCCAGAACCCGCGCGCCCCGTGAGTCTTTCGATGTCGTAAATTTGGCGCAGCAACTGCTGCAAATCTTGGCGCAGCGGATTGTTTTCTACTAATTCTTGAATCGTATCGTGGCGGGCGCAAATACCTTTAATGCTGAGCAAAGGTTGCAGCACCCAGCGGCGCAAAGCGCGGCCTCCCATGGCGGTGCTGGTTTTGTCTATAGCCCACAGCAGCGAACCGTGAAACACGCCATCTCTGACTGTTTGAGTAATTTCGAGATTGCGGCGGGTTTGATAGTCCAGTGTCAGAAAATCGGTGAGTGTGTAAGTGTGCAATCTTTGCAAAGCAACTGCTTTTTCTTTTTGAGTTTCTTCGAGATATTGCAGCAAACCGCCGGCGGCGCGCACTGCGAGGGAAAGGTGCGCGCATCCGAGGCCTTCGAGCGATCGCACTTTGAACTTTTGCAGGATTCGCTGTTTTGCTTCGGACAAAGTAAACGGGATTTGCGATCGCAAAGAATAGCAAAACGAATTCGGCAAACAATCGGGTAAATGCTCGGATTTCTCTCCCGGCCTTAACATCGTCACCAAATCCGGCGCATTAGTCGGAACCAGGACTTCCGAAGGCTGCAAACGGAGCAATTCTAATGTTAATTGTTCTAAACTGTCGGCTTGGGTAGTGACGAATTCTCCTGTAGAAATATCAGTATAAGCCAATCCCCAATGTTCCCCAGCGATGACGACTGCTGCTAAAAAGTTATTTTGTCGGGGTTTGAGCATTCCATCATCCGTCAAAGTTCCTGGAGTGAGAATGCGGGTGATTTCGCGCTTGACTTGGCGGCCTTCGCGGGCGGCGATCGAGGCATCTTCAACTTGGTCGCAAACTACTACAGCATAGCCTTTTTCTACTAACTGAGAAGTATAGCGATCGAGGGCGTGATGCGGCACTCCTGTCATCGGCACTCGACCGATTTCTTTGCCGCTTTCTTTGCTAGTGCAAACAAGTTCTAATTCCCGCGAAATCGTCACTGCATCTTGAAAAAAACACTCAAAAAAATCTCCGACTCGAAACAATAAAAGTGCGTGGGGATACTGTTCTTTCACTTCCACATACCGCTGCATCATCGGCGTCAGCTTAGTGAATTCTAATAGGCGGTGGTCGGCATTGGGGATGTTGGCTTGACTGGGGTCTGTTGGGGTAGATGCAGTGTAAGGCATAAAAGGCGATCGATAAATTTTGATCTTTAACAACTTTAGCGCAAGCTCGGCTTTTAGCTATAGCTAATGATACAATTTTTGACGATTAATCCTCCTCCAGCAGGGTGCGCGATTCTCAAGATGCGAGCCCAGTTATATGGTTCGTAGTGCCCTTCGTAGTGCCGTTCGTAGTGCGGACTTCAGTCCGCTCTTATCCTGCGGACTGAAGTCCGCACTACAAACCGCGCGTGCGGTTAATCGAGCGGACACGATATGAGAGAGCAGCGACTGGCGATCGCCAAAAACAACCTCAGCCATCCCTGTTAGCTGTTAAAACAATAATGCTAAATTTATTGCAATTTACTCTGGGATAAACTCTACCTTTTTTACAACTTAAAACAGCCGAAAGATAGATTTATAAATTATACCTCGGATAGAGAGATGCCACATCTTATATGCTTAAAATTAAAGCATCCAGCCAAGTGATTTAGCTGCGGAGTAAATTTAAGATTTAGAATCAAAAATCTGGGAGTTAAGTAGAGGAGAACACAATAATGAAAGCTCTTTGCTGGCACGGAGCAAATGACGTGCGAGTTGATAATAGACATCTTGCAAAAATAGGGAGTTCCTGATTCACGGTATGAAAGGCTAATATGCCAGTCAGAGAAACCAGTATCGACAAAGCTTGGGGATTTTCAACTGATTTTTTTCATACCCTGATTAAGCAACGCCGGCTTGACCATCAAAATGGGACAGACGCACGTTCACCGCTATTTGCGCCCTTTGCTCGATCGCGTTCAAAAAGGCGAAATTGACCCAACCTTCGTGATTACGCACCGCATGAAATTGGATCGAGCGCCCGACGCTTACGAGATTTTCAAACACAAAAAAGACAAGTGCATCAAAGTTGTTCTCAAACCATAATTCACCATTAATTCACAAGGAGAAACTATGCTTTTACAAGAAAAAGAATCCGGCGACTTGATAGAAATCATCGATATCGCGACTTTAGTCAGCCCTACAAAAACAGAGGTGGGCGGCAAAAGTCAAGCAGGTGAAGAGGAGCAAGAGCCGACTACTTTTGAGAAGAATAAATTGGTTTTTCCCTCCGGGGAAGTCCTGCCGCGCTGCTGGACAGAGGAAAATTATAAAACTCAAGGTTCGTAGTAGGGACTTCAGCCCTCGATTGACTCATTAAGTCTTGGACGCAACTGTCACCTTAATAAAGGTACGTAGTTGCGCTTCAGCGCTCTTTGCTTATATCTATGAAAGAGCGCTGAAGCGCAACTACGTACCTAAGAAAGATTTGAGTCCCTGATTTGTTAATTATTTAAGGACTTAAGTCCTTACTACAAACGAGATTTTTGCAATAATTATTGTCATCACTAACAGCCAATAAGTTATGGAATTGCAAGCAGTACGCCACGTGATTTATCCGTGGAATCAATCCCAAATCGAAAATCGAAAATCCTCTCTTCCCCCGAATTTATCCGTGGGGTCGCCTCTAAAATCTAAAATCGATTGACGGCACTCTCATACTCAGCAAAGATGCTCACGCTCAAGCTTGGGTAGAGGCGTTTGCTGCTTACGGATACGAGGTGCCTTTTGAGAAAGTTCGCCCGCTAATTGGGATGGGAGGCGACCAACTTATACCTACTAACATTTGATTAAAAGGACTTTTGCAAGAAGTCTACAATCCACTCTACCTGATGCGCTTCCGTGCGATCGGGAATGTCGAGGCGATTAGCCAATCGTTGAATGGCTGCTTCTGGGACTGCTGCTGTGCGCGATCGATTCCGCCGCAATACTTCTTGTAGGGGAACTTCCAGGTAAACAATCCGAATACGCGCTTGATAACCAGCAAAGAAATTAATTAATTGCTGGCGCATTTGTTTAGTCGTATTGGTGGCATTCCACACAAAAGAACGTCCCGATTTCATGTATTCCCGCGCACGATTTTTAGCTTCTACGATGACATTTCCGGGAGTTCGATCGGGAGGAACGTTCATCTCTTTTCGCAGCGCATCCAAGGAAATAACAGGCCAATTGGGTAGATTTTCTTTAATCCAATAATCTTTACCGCTTCCGGGTAATCCCGACATCAAAACAACTTCGCATCGAGTATCATCAAATGCTTCATAATCGGGGTTTCCGTTGTCTTTGCGGAAGTAGATAAATCGGCTGTGGTCTGAGGCGAATTGTCGCGGAGAATCCAAACAATTATTTTCTTGACAAAACTCCCGAAATAGCTGTATTTTATCTAGGATTTCTTGTCTGTCGCTACACTCGCGGCCGCGCACGTCTGCTTCTGCTAAAAGTGCGAGGAAATCGCAGCGGACAACTTGACTAGCCTTAATTACAGACTGCTGCGGGTTGGGTTTGTCTAGCAGCCAGATGGGTAAACTGCCGAATTGGACGATCGCGCAAACAGTCTCCCGAATGATAAACTGCACCGGCGGGTCAAATTGAGCTAAAATTTGTCTGACCATCCTCGCACCTTGACGGGCGTGACCTTTCGAGCTAATTCTGCCATTTTCTTCTATCTTTGTAAAAGCAGGTTTTGCGACATCGTGCAGCAAAGCCGCAGCAAAAACCATTGAACGTTCTGGCGCAGAAAGCTGTCGCCACTTGGGGGAGGATATTAAGGCTTCGCAGACCATTTTGGTATGAATTAAAACATCACCTTCAGCGTGATAAATCGGATCTTGCTGGCATCCTTCTAAGTTTTGAATCCAATCGAAATGATTGTAAATGCTTTCCCAATCTAGGAACCAATCGGGCGGTTCTGGACAAAAGGGAAAAGTCCAAGTTGCAGAGTGTGATAATAAAGCAGTCATAGTTTCACCTATTTATTAATAACGCAATTTCTTCGTCCGCGGAGGCGGACATTGTTTGTGTAGCAGCGGTTTCAACCGCCGACTCTTAGCTAAAATTAAATAAATCAGCACCCGGACGCAAAATATTCGGTATAATCGGGCGATTCAGCCAATGTCCCTCCGCATTTTTAATCGCAGTCAAAAAGCTAGCGCGCACGTACTTGTAACGCGCCTTGACAATTCCATCTGCTTCGACTTTAATATACAGACCCTCCATGCGATCGCTATTGTCAGTCTCCTTCAAAGACCGCTCTTCATCTAACCCCAATTCCCGACACTGCAAGCGCAACCGCTCCAAATGTCCAGGTTGAATAAAATTAGATTTGTCCATAAACTGCATCATGTGATTGGGCGATTTTACCACTCCTGAAAAAAGAACAGGAACTGACACTAACGGCACTCCGCTTAACAACTGACGGCGGGCTTCTGTACTCAAAAACTGACTGGTTTCCAAGTCCAGCACGTCGTATTCCATAAAATAGTGTGGCAGAAAATCATAAAAAACTGTGTGTTTGGCATAAAGCCATTCGCCGTACAAAATATAACGATTTCCCAGCACTTCTCCCAGGACTCCGCTGAGACTGAAAGCCCACTGTTTGAATAAGTTAAAATGCTTTTCTCGCGGCCCGCCGGTGAGATAGTGGCCGCGACTTTGCAGCAGCATTTGCCCGTCTGGCGCGAAGCTGATGCCTGTATTGGCGCCGTCTACCTTTTCTTCGATAATTAAAGGGCGATCGGCAATAGCGCTAAAAGGCACGCTGTCGAGGTCTTCATCTCCCGGCTGGAAACGCGAACCTTCGATGTGATAAGTTCTAGGATATTTGACAATTTCCATAACCGATTTTATATTTGAGATTTTAGAGGCCAGCCAATTCATTAGACTAGATTGTAAAAGTCTTTTGAATCAAATTTTCGGACAATGATTTTCACAAGAGGTATATTACCATTATAATAGATGCATCACAAAGGAGCGTATATTTTGAAAAGTCAAAGTTTCCAGAGCGTAACGTCAGCGATCGCTGGAATTCTATTAGTAGTCGCGCTACTCCTGGGCTTCAACTCTTTTGTTGTCATCAATCCAGGTGAAGCAGGGGTGGTTAGCATTTTAGGAAAAGCGACTGATGGAGCGTTGTTAGAGGGATTTCACTTCAGACCCCCGCTGATATCTAAGGTAGATGTCTACGATGTCACAGTGCAAAAATTTGAAGTTCCCGCCCAGAGTGCTACTAAAGACCTTCAGGATTTAAATGCTAGTTTTGCGATCAATTTTCGCCTCGATCCTGCCAAAGTAGTAGATGTCAGAAGGACTCAAGGAACTTTAGAGAATATAGTTTCTAAAATTATTGCTCCTCAGACGCAAGAAGCATTTAAAACAGCCGCTGCGCTGAGAACCGCCGAACAATCTATTACTCAAAGAAGCGAACTGAAACGAGACTTTGATAGTGCACTTAAGGAAAGGTTATCAAAGTATGATGTAATCGTGCTTGATACTAGCGTTGTTAACATTCGATTCTCCACAGATTTTGCGAAGGCGGTTGAGGAGAAACAGGTTGCTGAACAGCGGGCGCAAAGGGCTGTTTATGTTGCTCAAGAAGCTGAACAACAAGCTCAAGCTGATATTAACCGCGCTCAAGGTAGGGCTGAAGCTCAAAGACTTTTGGCGGAAACTCTGAAGGCTCAAGGCGGCGATTTGGTTCTGCAAAAAGAGGCGATCGAAGCTTGGAGAAGCGGCGGCGCTCAGATGCCAAAGGTATTGGTTATGGGTAGCAATTCGAGTCGGGTTCCTTTCATTTTTAATATGAACGATACGCAGGAAGAACCCGATCGCCCAAAAGCGATCGACAATTAAAATAGCACTTACCCTCTGAAACCTTGTTTCTGGGAAAATGTTGGCTTTGCTAACCACAAATCTCGCCCGAAACCGGGTTTGCTCAGAAAGCCTGCCGAAGTCCTATGAGATTTGCCGGAGTATGCTACACTTCTGAGAGTCAAAATATAGCGACAGCTTAAAACCTTTCGCTATTAAACCAAAGTCCGCAATTAAAACGCAGACAGCACACTCATTTTAGGAAGCAAGGAGAAATTATGACCCGCGCTATTATGGAAACCGACAAAGGTACAATCAATTTAGAACTGTTCGATGCGGATGCGCCGAATACAGTGAAAAATTTTGTTGACTTGGCGGAAAAAGGTTTTTACGACGGACTATTGTTTCACCGAGTCATTCCTAACTTTATGGTTCAAGGTGGCTGTCCCAAAGGCACTGGAACAGGCGGGCCCGGCTACAAAATCAAGTGTGAAATCAACTCAAACAAACATTTGGCAGGCACTTTATCGATGGCTCACGCAGGCCGCGATACGGGTGGGAGCCAATTCTTTATTTGCCATTCTCCCCAGTCTCATTTAGATGGAGTTCACACAACTTTTGGCAAAACTGAGGATATGTCTGTCGTGAATGCGATCCGCCAAGGCGACAAGATTATTTCGCTCAAAATCGAGCATTAATTTTCAGTAATTAGTGATGTTTGTAGTAAGGACTTTAGTCCTTATTGCAAACAATATTAGTTGAAATTGAATCATTCATCTTCGAGGGAAGTGTCTAACAGTTCAATTTCTAAATTTTCTTCATCATCCTCATAATTAAATTCCAATTTGCTCTGCTTGATAATTTCATTTAATATATTATTTAAATACCCTTTGGCAACAGCTTCTTCAAATCTGTCTATCAGAATAGCAACATTGATTATTTCTTCTATACATTCCATATAACGCGAGACGATCGCATTTATTGAATACTGTTTTCGAGCCTGCGCTTCAATTTTACGTCTAATCTCAATATCGGAATCTGAAGATTTAACTACAAATGTTATCGGATACCTTTCAATTTTATCAATGTCTAGGAAATATTTATTCATATCTACAGTTTCTGTTACCTGAAAAAAACGTCCTAGAGGCTTCATTACAAAATCAATTCCGCCATCATTTGCATTTGTCCGACCTGTTTTAAACAGTTGTAAATTTTCTTGCTGGAGCCTATCAAGCTCATAACCCCAATAGATACATATGTCACTATAGTAGTATTTTAAGATACTGTAGCTGACTATCTCGAATATTCTAGCATCTACAGTTGGTGCAACTATTTGTTTGATAAATTGTATTACTTGCTTCTGGGTCAATGCTTGAGCCTCTTTACAAAGTTGCAGAAACTTGTCAAAGCTATCTCTCTTAGCTTCAACGTAAGCATCAATGATTTGAATTACTGTTTCTGCTATGTTATGTACATTTTCCTGAATTTTAACTTTTAATAAATTTTCGTTAAACCAATACCTGTTAGTTTTGGGATTTCTCAGAACTGGGATAAAGTCACAAGTAGGAAAATATCTTTTAAATTCTTCATTAAGCCTGTGGTTCAAAGCATGGTTTTGAAGCTTTTGTCCAAACGGTAATTCGCGCTGTCTCTTAAAAATATTTGTATAAACTGCACCTGCATAATCTGAATACATATCGCTTTGATGAAAACCTCTTAAAAAATAGTCTTCAACTAAAACATAGATAGCATATAAATTCGCAAAACTTCCTCTTGATTTTGAGCCTCTATTTGCAGATTTAGTTTTGATATTCAAATATTGAATTAGCTCGCTTCCAGTAAATATTTGCTCGCCAGACGCGCCCAAATTTTCTGCTAAAATTTGCTTGATTGTTTTAGTAAACTCGTGTTCCATTGAATCAAAGTTGTAAGTTAAGTGTTAACTGTGTGGGTGAAGTTTCACCAGGATTTATTTCCGATGTTTGCTGCTCTTTTTTGTCATTATAAGTAGCTTGTAACCTATTTAATCCTATTTCTACATACTTGTTTTGTAATTCTATTCCGATTGACTTTCTCTTAAGCTGTTTGGCAACAAATGATGTGGTAAAAGTCCCAGAAAATACGTCTAATACAACGTCTCCCTCATTACTACTTGCTTTGACAATTCGTTCTAACAAAGATGTTGGTTTTTGGGTAGGGTGATCTTCGTACTCAGGCATACGATATCTGACTCTCGGAAACTCCCATACATTACCTGGAACTTTTTGAGAATTATATACTGATGGTGTAGACTTGCGGTAATCAATTAGTTTTCTGACTGAGCCGGTTTTTGCCTCTACCAGAATATCGGAGGAATTAAATGTATAATTTCGTTTGTCTTTGACACAATATAAAATAGGTTCGTACAGAGAACCGTAGTATTTTTTTGCTTGGACTCCCGAACTGTCATAGTACCACACTATTCGTGAAAGAATTGTCAAACGATCGCGCAAATATAAATCGAAGTAAGGCATACATTGAGTTGAAGCCATCAGATACAAGCTGCCGTTGTGCTTGAGCTTATCAATACATAAATTCAACCAGGTATAACTCCATTCTAAATAATCGCTCTCTGATTCCCACTTGTCTTTAAAACCATTGAAGTCTTTGCCAATATTATAGGGAGGATCGGCAAAAATCAAATCGACTGAGTTGTCTTTAATTTCATGAGAAAGGACTTCTAACACATCTCCCAATATGAGCTTGTGTCTGTCTACTTCAAAGATTTTCATTTTGCCTAATCTTTTCCAATCAATACGTCATTTTGTCAGCTAGAGTTGATATTTACTAGAACTCCTCAATACAGTTCATATTTGAGCAAAGTACAGGGAATCGAGCCATTAAAAACCGGAATTCGCTTCGATGTTCTGAGTCCAACCTGTTTACCCAACTCCTTATTCCCAGTCAAAATAAACGCATTCCAACCTTTAAAACGCTGCTTGAAAATATCGCCCAACATCTTGTACAAATCTCCCAATTCGCTAGCATCTCCCAGGCGCTCTCCGTAGGGAGGATTGCAAATCAGAACGCCTCTATCTGTCGGTGCTTCCAACTCGGATAACTCGGTACGAGCAAACTTGATTTTACCTGAAATACCTGCTTGCTGGGCGTTGGTGCGAGCTTGATCTAACATATCAGAATCGCGATCGCACCCGGCGATTATTTCTTTAAGTTCGGGCAATTCGCTGTTTTCAGCTTCAGCCCACAATTTATCCCACAAAGGTTCGTCAAAATCGCGCCACGTCATAAATCCAAACTTGTCTCGAAACAATCCAGGCGCAATGTTCAAAGCCTTTAAAGTCGCTTCCAAAGGCAAAGTTCCGGAACCGCACATCGGGTCTAAAAATGGTAAATCTGCCGTCCATTCTGCCATCTCTAACAAAGCCGCAGCCAGGGTTTCTTTGAGCGGAGCCAGCCCCATTGCGGGGCGATATCCCCGGCGGTGCAAACTGCCGCCGGAACTGTCTAAGCTCAAGATAGCGCGGTCTCGATGGATGTGAAGGTTAATTAGTAAGTCGGGATTTTCGACATCAACATTGGAACGTTTGTTAAATTGCAGGCGCTGTTGGTCGGCGATCGCATTTTTGACCTGCAAAGCTGTAAAGTGGGTGTGATTTAAATTTTCGTTGCCACCGGTACAGTTGACTGCTAATGTATTGTGAGGCTCTAGGTATTCGTCCCAAGGAATTTTCTGGACTTCGCGGTAGAGCATATTTGAGTCGTAACACCGGAATTCGGCGATCGGCATTAGCACTCGAAAAATAGTTCTCGACCACAGATTGACGCGGTACAATAAAGCGCGATCGCCCGCGAAGTAAACTCCTGTAAAATCGGGCTTGACATCTTGCGCCCCTAAACTTTCTAATTCTTGGGCGGCAATGGTTTCTAAACCGCGCGCAACTGTAGCAAAATATTGATTCATTGATGATTACGAAGGAAGTTCGGCAGCGAGCAATGTACGGGATGTAACGGATGTAACGGATGTAACGGATGTTAACGGATGTTAACGGATGTAGGAGGGAAGAAATAGCTATAGCCTTTCTCAAAAAGATGAGGTATGACTGACAGCTTATTATCACCCTTAAGCTAAGAGGGCTAAAGCCCAACAACATACCTCATCTTTCTGATAACCGCTATAGGTGGTTGGGGATTGGGAATGGGTTTTTCTCGATCGCCCAAATTAGATAGTAGCTCGTTTTAATCCTAAGTCTCACAAACAACACTCTACCTTAAGGTAGATGCCTCTGTTTCAAAAGACTGATATTTTTACTACTTATTGTCAAGAGTGGATTGCCGGTTTAGCAGTATGTGCGTAAGGGCGATCGGTCTAAACCGCACTCGCTCAACCTCCTGAATCCAGCAGCAGAGGGGATTCACGCTTAATCATCAACTGGGTTAGCAACTGCTGCGAAGTACCCTTGCAGCCCGCTTGTTGAAAAGTATTCTTAACTACTTGCACATTTTATTGACTTCATGTTAGGCTTCTAGTCAAAGTTGAGAATTCAAGCCCTAACGTCACAGTCAGGGAAAATTTCAGCTAAATGGGTGTCATACAACAATTGGAGACCATTATGTCAAAGGCAATCAACGGATCTGCTCTCAAACTGTCCCGCGCTAGCAAAATCCAAGTAGAAGTCAAGGAAATTGCCAAGCACGCCACAGCTAAAAATATCTCTTCTGCGCTTAATGTTGATGCCGATGGCAGCGATGTTACCAACGAGTAATAGCAGGTTTTTCAGTTAGACTTCGCATCCCCAAGCAACAAGTAGTAGATTTTACTGTTGTCTGTCGGGAAATGTGGAGTAATTGAGGGCAAGCGTAAAGCATTGTCCTCAATTATTCAATTGTTCAAAATTTATTGAGAAGTTTTATCAATAGAATTTATGCGATCGATCGCCAATTTAATCAAACCATACAATCTCGAAGATTTTCTAAATAACAACTGGACAAACAAAGCAGTTGTCATTCCCAGCGAAGGGAAAAAAGACTTTGCACATTTATTTTCCTGGGAAAAACTCAACTACCTGCTCAACTTTCACGAATTAAAATATCCCGACATTCGCTTAGCAGTAGCAGGAAAAGTTCTCGACGCCAGCGAAAACGTCAATCTCATAAAACTGTGCCAATCGGGAGCAACTTTAATCGTCAATCAAGTTCACAAACTCATCCCAGAAATAGCTGAATTTGCAGCAGAAATAAAAGCAGACTTAGGTTATCCAAACCAAGTAAATGCCTATTGTTCTTGGCCGGAAAAACAGGGGTTTTCTTCCCACTACGATACCCACGAAGTTTTCATCTTGCAAACAGACGGGATTAAGCAGTGGTATGTATTTGCCGACACAATTAAATACCCGCTGATCGACCAAAAATCCTCCGCATTTTCGCCACCAGAAACTCCACCGTATTTAACCTGCACTTTGCATCCCGGAGATATGCTTTACATACCGCGCGGACATTGGCATTATGCAGTTGCTTCAGATGAACCGTCGCTGCATTTAACATTAGGAATTCACTGCAAAACTGGAATTGACGTTTTAGAATGGTTGGTGGGCGAATTGCGACAACAAGAAGAGTGGCGTCAAAGTTTACCGCTGCGAATAAATCCAGATTCCATTGATGTAAGTGTAAATAATTTAATTACTGAATTGCACCGCTACGCAAACAGTAAAAATCTTGGAGAAGAGTACAGCAGCTACCTTGACAGTTTAGCAAAACCAGTGGCGAAATACTCTCTCCCTTATCAAGCAGGGTTCAACATTTTTCCCTACGGGATTCAAACTAAGTTTAGGATTCCCAAGTTTCTGCGGGTGAGAATTCGCGAATTGCCTGACGGGTGTGGATACAAAGTTGTTGTTGGAGGTAAAGAAGTATCTCTGAAAGGAGTAACGGAGAAATTTATGGACAATCTATTCAGTACAGAATTTTTTACAGGAGAAGATGTGATGGATTGGTTGCCAGATTATGATTGGGAAATAGATGTAGTGCCACTTTTGTCTAAGTTAGTAGTTGACGGAGTGATTTTTGTTGGTTAAAACTAGAGAAGGGTACTAGCTGTAATGAATGGGTTGTTAAAAGAGTAATTTATGACACATAACGAGGTAAAAAATGCCGGACACTTTTTTTTGCGCTGATGCTTCTAAATGCGTTCAAGAGGATATTATTGGTACTGGTACGAATTACCAAACCTATATATTGATTGAGTGCTGTTTGCCTTGGGAATCAGAAGCTTTTGATTCCAAACAAGTGCCCCAGAATCTCAGGGATTTGGTGGAGGAAGTAGAGCATTCAAAGCAAAAAATTAGATTTTTGTTGATAAATAGCGACCAAACTAAATGTGCCGATCAGCGCAAAGTGTTGATTTATGATAACAAAAGTCAAGCACTTTTTGAGGGCTACGAAAAATACGAATTTAACGCGAGTAATATTGAGCAAGTAGCGGCAATTGTCAAAAGCTATTTAGCTGGAGAAGTCCCGGATTGCGAAGTTGAAAATAACCCAAGTAGAGATATTTTGGTTTGCACTCACGGGAGTCATGATAGATGTTGCGCGAGATATGGCAATCCTTTTTATGCCCAAGCAACGGCTTTGGTTTCGGAGTTAGAATTGAGTGATGTTCGTCTTTGGAAATCTAGTCATTTTGGCGGACACCGCATGGCGCCGACTGCGATTGATTTGCGTGACGGTAGATATTACGGAAATCTCGATCGCATTTCGTTCAAATCTATTCTAACGCGATCGGGCGATATTGAATGTTTGAATCAGGTTTATCGGGGTTGGGGGATTTTGCCGAACCAAATTCAGGTTTTGGAACGAGAATTCATCATCCGCTACGGGTGGGATTGGTTCAACTACAAAGTCTCAGGCTGTATTGTAGATAAAAATCCTGAAAATGATGATTTTGTTGCTGAATTAACTTTTGAAAACGTAGATGGCACTTATATCTATCGGGCTGAGTTGGTTAAAGATGAAGCTAAAACAGTCAGGTTGAAAGGTTCCTGCGGCGCTAAGCAAGAGTCAGAGTTTGTCAAATATTTGGTAAAATATTCTTACTTTTACTCGAAGAAAGAGGAGTCAAGGTTTGTGATTTATCCTTTTCGGGATTTTCGTAGAGATAAGACGGCGGTTGAAACCGCGTCTACACAAACGATGTCCGCCTCCGCGGACTAAATAAAATAACCTAATTTCAACCGTTGTGTTCAACCCGCGGAGGCGGGTTTTGTCTGTATAGACGCGGTTTCAACCGCCGTCTTCAACTCCATGAATATGTGCGGGATTCCCAGGTAGTCAAAGGGATTGTCTTTTTCTATAAATCCGAGGTTTTTGTAAAATTTAACGGCGTTAATACGAGACATTAATCTAACAGTTTTGAAATTCTTTTCCTTAGCTTGTGCGATCAGTTTTTCCATCAGTTTAGTGCCGATTCCCTGGTTTTGAAATTCAGGAAGTACAGCAATATAAGAGATGCTTCCCAATTCAGGGGATAATTCTCGGAGTCTGCCGGATCCGATAATTGTACGATCGCCCTTTGCTATGATATGACAAGCACCGTTTTCGCGATCGTCCCTTTCGCTGCCTCTTTCCATACCCAGGGGCGATCGCAAAACCAACCACCGCTGATCGAACATTTCTGCTAATTCTTGTTGGTTGTTGACTTCACGGATGTCTAGTTGCAGCATTTTTCGATCGGATTGAAGAGGTAGATTATAATTTGTCGTTGGGCGGGGGCGGGTTTACGAGATTGTGGGTTTTGGGCAATTATTGTTGGTGAACCCGCCCCTACATATTATGGGGAATTTTGGGTGGGGGCGGGTTTACGAGATTATGGGTTTTAGGCAATTATTGTTGGTGAACCCGCCCCTACAAATTATGGGAAATATGGAGTTACAAACTATCAGTAATACTGGTGAAATTAAAAGCTTTCACGCGCACTCCGGGCACGACATTACCGCCGTAACGTTTCGCCTCGGTAACTGCATCGACATCGCGCAACATATCAGGTAAAACTTGATTGAAACGGAAATTTTTAATCGGATAAACAATCTTACCATTTTCAATCCAGAAAGTACCGTCGCGAGTCATTCCGGTTACTTCCGATGTTTTGGGATTGACGTAGTTGACATACCAAGCTCGACTGACGAAAATTCCGATCTCGGTTTGAGCGATTAAATCTGCTAAACTTTGGTCGGAACCTGTCATCGCGATCGGGTAATAAGCACCTTTTGATTCTTTGCCTTTTTGTGCCGCCCAGTAGCGGGAATAAGATAAACTTTGAGGAACGCCATTTTTGATGATTTCCAAATAGCTATTGCTCAATCCGTCACCGAAAAAATTATTCAATCGCAACAAAGGATGACTCGGATCGCGCTGTACCTGCACTAACGGGCTGAAAAGTTGTTCACCAGCGCGGTTTCCAGCGGGTTTCCCGGCTGCATCTGCGATCGACATAAACGATCGCCCTTCATCCGCCGCCCGCGCATCCATTCCCCAAACAATCCACGGTAACAAATCCGCAAACGCAGCGCCATCAAAGATTACAGGATACACGCCCGGAGTGATGGGGCGGGGGTTGCGGGAGGCCTTCGCGCGATCGACAACTTGTGCTGCTAATGTCGCTACTTGTAGTTGATTGATACCCCAAGCCGTGCTTTCCGTCCAGCTAGAACCATCTCCGATGCGGGCTGTAAAGCCGAAATTCGCCTCTGTAGAATGGTTGCAGGCGCGGAGTCCGGTTGACGAGGCGATCGCGTACAGCGAAGTTTCAGCGCTCAAAGTACCGGAAGCATCAGCGCCTTCCTGAGATGCGATCGCACAGGCTTGTCGCACCATTTCAGCGCGGGCTAGAGGCGATACAGCGGCCGTTGCTTCATCAAACGCGGGCAGGGGTAAATCGTAGGTTTGAGGGGGCAGCAAGGGCATCCATTCGGGGTCTGCGGGGGCAATTCGAGCTAGTTCTTGCGATCGTTTGACCGTTTGGGCGATCGTATCTTCATCAAAATCTGTCACAGATGCAGAAGCGCTTTTATTGCCGAAATAGCTAGTAATGTTGAGCCTAAATACAGTCTTGCTAATATTTTGGCTGATTTGATTTTCCGAAAATCTGGAGAGAGATTCTTCGCCAGTATAGAGACTGACAAATACTTCCTCTGCTTCCGATTGTTTGACCACCTTTTCTACTAAAGATAAGGCTTGGTCTTCACTTAAAATTGCGGAAGATGTTGTTAAAATCATGATGGAATGGGGAATAGGTAATGGGGAATGGGGAATGGGGAATAGGTAATGGGGAATGGGGAATAGGTAATGGGGAATTCGGAATTAGAAATTGATAATTGGGGATTGATAATTTTGAATTGGTTATTTGTTACTTCCAATTACCAATTACCAATTACCAATTACCAATTACCAATTACCCAATTTGAATATCCCTAACCCGCACCGGCACACAAGCGTGAGTCATTTGAGCCACCTGCATCGGTTCACCTTTTCCGCACATATTCGTACCGCACTGAACACGTTCCGAAGCAGGCCCGATCGCATCTACTTGATTCCAGAAATCAGTGCTCATCGAATGATAAGTTACATCCTTCAACATTCCGACAACTTTACCCTTTTCCACCTTCCAAAAAGCATTGCCGCCGAATTGGAAATTGCGCCGTTGTTGGTCAATCGAAAAACTGCCAATACCGTCAATTAAAATCCCATCTTCCGTATCAGCAATCATCTGATCCAAAGTAGCAGTATGACTACCGCCATCCGGGCCCGGTTCCAATCCCAAATTCGGAATTCTCACCATCGGTACACTCGACCAACTGTCAGCGCAGGCAGAACCGTTGCTGCTGGCACGTCCGAGGCGATAAGCTGTTTCTCTATCTGTCAGATAATCAACTAAAATTCCATCCTTGACAACGTACCAATCCTGTGATTTTACACCCTCGTCGTCGTAACCCATTGTACCGCGGCCGGCCGGTTGAGTGCGATCGCACTTAAAGTTCACCCAAGGTGCAGCGTATTGCAGCTTATTCAATTTATCAGTAGTAGCAAAACTCGTGCCAGCAAAATTTGACTCGTAGCCGTAAACTCGGTCTAATTCCGTGGGATGCCCGACTGATTCGTGGATTGTCAGAAACAAATTTGTAGGTTTGAGAATCAGGGATTTGCAAATACCAGCCGGAACTTTCGGCGCAGCGACTTTCTCAATCGCTTCGGCTGCAACTCTGTCTATTTGACTAAGCAAATCATCGGGATTAATGTGTTCGTAACCGATGTTTAGGGGCGGGCGTTCGTAACTGCGACTTTGGGCATCGCCGCCCGCAATTGCGGTACAGCCCAAACCCGGATAGCTGCGGTAGATTGTTTGTTCGATTAGCGAGCCTTCTGTGGAAGCAAAAACCTTGTCTTCGCGGTTTGCCTGCAAAAAAGAATAAGCTTTTTTGATGCCTTGTGAATCGTGGGCTAGCAGTCGCTCGTTGATGGTTAATAAAAGTTCGGCTTTGTCAGCAACGGGTACAGAAAATGGGTCAATTGCGATCGGAGTAATGTAAGTATCGACATATTTTTCGACGGGTACTAAGCGCACCGGTTCCTTTTGAGTCAAGCGGCTGCCTTTAGCGATTTCAACAGCCAAAGCGACTATTCTGGCAACCTCTGCGGGTGTTTTGCTGTGACTGGCGGCAAAGCCCCAAGCGCCGTCTAGCAGCACTCGCACGCCAAAACCGGAACTTACATTATCAGAGATATTGCTTAAAGATCGATCGCGCGCATACAAACTTTGCCGTCGGTAACTGCAAAAACGCACATCACCGTATTCGCAACCTGTTTTCCGAATCAAACTTACGGCTAAATTTGCTAATTCCTTGGCGGATATTTTTGCGGTTAATTGTACCATAGTTATTAGTCGTTTGTCATTAGTTATTAACCATTATAGCGCTACTATCGAAATATTTTCCTAATCAACGGGGCGACGATACCCAGCATTAACCAGCCAAATACTAAGCCAAATAGCAGACTCCAGAGAATTGTCGCAGCAAAGGGATGTAGCGGGAGAGAAAAATCCGGTTGCCATTTAATCGGTGTATCCTTGATGAGAGGATAGGCTGCGGAGAAGATTTGGCCACCACCGATCGCAGTTCCGACAAAAAAGATGATATTCTCAAGTTGGCGATCGCGCTTTTTCTCATTGTCTTCTTGTTCGCGATCGAAATCCACCTGTTCGATTTCCACCATCCCGCGCACAGTAGATATCGACTGCTGGAACAAATCTTGACTAGCAATCAGATAATTCAAATCAATTTCAATTTGCCGCTGATACTTACCCTCAGCCAAATCTAGAAACTTCTGCCAAAAATCCAGATTATCGCCTGGGATGGACAAACTTTTAATTCTGGTCAAACTCTCGCCATAATTTTCAGCATTAATGTCGATCGTATTTCTGTCTTCCTGCAAATACCGCACTTGCTGAGCACAAGCTAACATTTTAGTCCTAACTTCAGCCAACAAATCCTTTAACTTCAGCAACTTAACTTGTCTATCTTGTTCCCTTTCAATTTCACTGAATTCAGGAAGCTTCTTCTCTAACTCGCCCACAATTTTCTGTGCATTGCGATATCTTTTCCGAGCTTCGCGATACACAAATACAATTTTAGCACGAGAACACAACAGATTCATCAAATAAGAATTAAACGTTGGGGTTGCGAATTGCAAAGTTTGGGGATTCTCTTGTAACCATACTAGAATGTGACATCGTTTAGACGCATCATCTTCGCGGCTGTTATACTCAAAAATCGGACTCCCAAATAATATCCCTGACGCGCGAAACTCTGGTAATGCTTGCTGTTGATTGTGGACAAAAGCTGTAACGGATTCGTCAGCTAGCTTGCGGTAAGTACCATAAACTGCTGGTGCGGCGTACAACAATAAAGTTTGTCCTAGGGACGGTTTAATTGCGTTTGGTAACAAACAACCTTGGGGATTTAATTGATTTAAGTCAGCTACTTTGATTGTCGCATTTCGATAGTAAAATGTCAAATCTGCGGTATAAGTATCGTGAATTCGCAGGGCATAAATTGAACCATCAAGTTTCTGGTTATCTGGCTGAGTAATTGGTTGTAAATCCAGAGTTTTGCCATCGGGAATCAGCAGTTCGCGATTATTGGGTTTTTCCTGTTCGCCTTGAGGATAATACTGTTTGTCTTTGTAACAAACTAGCTTGTCTCTGAGAGATTTTAGTTCGTTGCTGTTAAATTGTGTGCCGACATTATCTGCTAAATTTTCCCACAGGGATTGAGCATTTTTGGCTACTTCGCCGTAGCCTTCATCGCTATCATACCGCAGGTGGAAAGGATAGAGAGTAATGCTGGGATTTTTAATTTGCGGTGGTTCCTGCATAATCGAATCCGGGATGAAACGTGATATTAATTCAATCTTAGTCCGCGGAGGCGGACATTGTTTGTGTAGCCGCGGTTTCAACCGCCGGGGCCTAATCGCCGAATTCCTCAATCGCCAGATTCCTAATCTCCGAATACCCTCTTAGTCCGCGGAGGCGGACATTGTTTGTGTAGCCGCGATTTCCAATCGCCGGGGCCTCAATTAGAATATAATTATTATGATTTCATTGTGCCGTCAATCAATCCCGGAGGTTTCTAATCACCCGGCGGTTGAAACCGCGGCTACACAGACAAAACCCGCCTCCGCGGGTTGAAGATTCTACCCGGTGATTTTTCATTTGGTACGCGGGTTGAAGATAAATTTTATATATTGTACGAGAAATGAGAGATAATTTCACGCAGTTGTATGTACACTATGTTTGGGCAACCTGGGATAGATTGCCTTTGATTACTCCCGATATTCAAGAAGCAATTTATGCGGTGATTATTGGAAAATGTAATAATTTAAAATGCACTGTAATTGCTATTGGCGGTATAGAGGATCATGTACATTTGCTAGTCGGTTTTCCATCAACTTTGACAATAGCTGAAATTATCAAGGAAGTTAAGGGCAGTTCTTCTCATTTAGTAACTCACGAACTTAAACCTGGTGTGTTTTTTAAATGGCAAGGTAGTTATGGGGCGTTTACGGTTAGCCGTGATGCGATCGACAATGTAGCCAACTATATCAGAAATCAGGCTGTTCACCACCGTCAAAAATCAATGATTCCTGAATGGGAATGGGTTTCCAATCATCCCATGATTTCCCATCCACCCGGCGGTTGAAACCGCGTCTACACAAACCAAACCCGCCTCCGCGGGTTGAAGATTCCAATCGGTGATTTCTAATTACCCGGCGGTTGAAACCGCGGCTACACAGACAAAACCCGGATGGTGCGCGGGTTGAAGATTCTACACAATGATTTCTCATCTCCGAATACCATCTTCGTCCGCGGAGGCGGACATCGTTTGTGTAGCCGCGGTTTCAACCGCCGGGGCCTTCTTCACCCACCGCCGGGGCCTTCAACCACCGCCGGGGCCCTGTTCACCCACCGCCGGGGCCGGGTTCTCAACCGCCACAGAATTCCTAGACAAACCCAATCGAATCTTATTTTCCTTCAACGTCTCATAAAACTCCCTCACGACTTCCTCCGGCGCATCACTATCAGTCCCGCCCGCACCCATTTGATAAATCTCATTCTCCAAATTCTCTTCAATTTGAGGCTTAGTTTCGCACCAATCCTTGATTCTTTCAGCTATAACACTCACATTATCCATCGCACCAACATCAATCGCGGATAATTCTGCCACAAATTGCGGTTCCGATATTTTCAATAACTTACTAAAAGCCGCCACAATTTCTTCAGGTTTCGCATCATCGGGAAGTGACATGACTAATCTCCTTAAATCTGTTTTTTCAGTTGACAGCGGTAAAGTTTCGGTTTCGCCAATTAGCGTAAATGCAGCCCAAGCTATGGGACTCGGAAATCGAGCTTTTGTGGTTAGCATAGCACACCGCAAGGCCGCTGCTCGATTGTCGCCCCGTGCTAAATTTTGGTAGAATTCAGTCATTAGCAACTTGGCTGAAATCACTCCCATATTCCACAGGGAAACGATGATGCTGGGGACTCCGGCGAGGATGAAGCAGCGCGACAATCCGATGACTCCATCTCCCGTGATTTTACCGCGGCCGGTGCTACACGCGCTCAATACTACGAGTTCCGAATCGAGTTTTAATTGCAGGATATCCACGGCATGAATTGCGCCGTCGTCGTCTCCCGATGGTGCTAAAATTATCGCGCCGGGAATGCCGGAACTTTGGAAATCGTCGAGGAGTCCGTGGGCGGATAAATGGACGATGCGCGTGTTTAGCATCCTGTCTAAAATGGCGACTTTTGTGGCATTGTCTCCGCTAATTGCTTCGGTTCCTAATGTTGCGGCGATGGCTTCGGCGGCTTCTTTTGCCCTGGGGATTTGGCGGAGTTTGTAGGGGTTTTCGTTGAATTTGGCGGCGATAGTTGGATCGCCGACAATTAGGGCGGCTTGTCTCAATCCTCGGACTCGGTTTTGATGTTCGCGGGTGAGTTCTAATACTTGGATGGAGGGGCTGGTGAGGATGGTATGATTTTCGATTAGGTAGCGGTTGTGGCTATCTTGCAATGCGGCGAAGGGTACTAAAAATAAGTCGTAGTGGGGGACGAAGATAATGGGGGAATTGGCATCGGTGGGGAGTAAGTCGATGATTGGTTCGATCAGGATTTGATGGAGGAGTTGCAGTAGGGGAAAGCCGCCTGTTTCGTCTCGATTGTACTGGGATTCTAGCTGAATTTTGTTGCCTGCGTCGTCGGTTTCATCGGTGCCGATGGAGACGCGGGTTTTGAGGATGATTTGTTTGAGGGTTTGGTTTTGTTGGTTGAGGGGTTCGAGGTTGGCGGCGCGATGGGTGATGTTGCCGTTTGGTTGGATTACCCAGATGTAAATGTCTAATTTAACAATCGAATATTCAACGATTGTGGAGTTTTTGTATTTGGCGATTTGTTGGATTTTGGGGATGGATAATTTATTTGTTTCGTTATTTGCTGGTAATTCATTTGTTAATAGGGTTTGTTGTAATAATTCGACGAAGGCACGGGTGCGGGACATTTCGGATATTTCTAGGGCTTCATCGAATTTAGATTGGGCGACTAGGACTTTTTGCAGGTTGAGATAGGGAGATATTTGGGTTTCAAAGATTGAGGCTTTATGGTCATTATTTACCAACTCAGAACGTAGAGTTTCATGAATTGCGATTGAGGCGCAAAGTGCTGTTTCAGCTTCAACAAGTTGATTGATTTTTAGGAAAGTATATCCCAAATTGTTGAGAGATATTGACTCTCCCACGCGATCTTCTATTTCCCGTTCAATTTCTAAAGACTGTTGGTGAAATTCGATCGCCCGCTGGGATTGCCCTAGGGATTGGTAAGCATTGCCCAAATTTCCGAGAGCATTAGCTTCTCCTTGGCGATTTCCGATTTCCCGTTTAATTTCTAAAGACTGTTGGTGAAATTCGATCGCCCGCTCGAATTGCCCTAGGGATTGGTAAGCATTGCCCAAATTTCCGAGGGAAGCAGCTTCTCCTTGGCGATATTCTATTTCCCGTTCAATTTCTAAAGACTGTTGGTGAAATTCGATCGCCCGCTCGAATTGCCCTAGGGAATCGTAAGCAAGGCCCAAATTGCCGAGGGAAGCAGCTTCTCCTTGGCGATATTCTATTTCCCGTTCAATTTCTAAAGACTGTTGGTGAAATTCGATCGCCTGCTGGAATTGCCCTAGGGCTTGATAAGCATTGCCCAAATTGCCGAGGGAATCAGCTTCTCCTTGACGATATTCTATTTCCCGTTCAATTTCTAAAGACTGTTGGTGAAATTCGATCGCCCGCTCGAATTGCCCTAGGGAATCGTAAGCATTACCCAAACTGCTGAGAGAAGCAGCTTCTCCTTGGTGATTTCCAATTTCCCGTTTAATTTCTAAAGACTGTTGGTGAAATTCGATCGCCCGCTGGAATTGCCATAGGGAATAGTAAACTAATCCCAAATTGTTAAGACAATAGGCTTCTCCTTGGCGATATCCAATTTCTCGTGAAATTTCTAAAGACTGTTGGTGAAATTCGATCGCCCTGTGGAATTGCCCTAGGGATTTGTAAGCTAATCCCAAACTGTTAAGAGAATTGGCTTCTCCTTGGCGATATTCTATTTCCCGTGAAATCTCTAAATACTGTTGGTGAAATTCGATCGCCTTATCATATTGCCCTAGGGAATAGTAAACTAATCCCAAATTGTTAAGACAATAGGCTTCTCCTTGACGATCTCGAATTTCCCGATAGATAGTTAATGCCTGTTCATCAAACTGCAAAGCTTCTCGAAATTGACTGATATCATACTGCCGATCGCCTTGTTCTAACAGTCTATCTGCTTCTGCTTTCAGTGCAATTCCCGCTAGGAAATCTCCATCCACCTTACCCAGTAGCCCTGCAAAATTTTTCAACCAATTAGCATTATTTAATTTACCTTGTTCTCTGAGATTATCCGCCTCTTCTAGCATTGCCACCACCAAGCCATCATCCAGCAATTCCGGGTGAGTTTTCAATATCTCCGCTTCATCGCCACTGTCACAGTTTAGAAGTTGACTTATCAGGTTGAGATAGGCTTGTTGGCGTTCTGAGTTCATAGCGATTTGGGATTTGGGATGGTTCTATCTATTCATTTATTATCGGTGAAACTCATCTGTTTGGGGCGGGCGATGGCAAGATTGTTGTAGGTGTGGCGAGAAACCGGGTTTTTTCGAGAATCCTTCGTTACAGTCGAAGATTTCGGCAAAAACCCGGTTTCTGAGATTTTGGGTGTGGCCAGAAACCGGGTTTTTTCCGAGGATATCGATACACAGCCTAAAGACTGCGAAAAACCCGGTTTCTTTGGTTTATGTCGTAGTCTTGGATGCGCGGGGTGGCGAGAAACCGGGTTTTTTCCAGAATAGTTGGTTACAGTCGGTGATTTGGGCAAAAACCCGGTTTCTGAGATTTTGGGTTTTGGTCGATTCCCTACGGGATAGCTACGCTTAACGCACTTTTTCAACAATCTTTTATAATGGTATCCAATCCAACTTATCAATCCATTCTTCAGCCTCAGAAGTCTCCCAAACCATCACAATTTCTTCTGCCCATCTGCCTAAACTCGCACTTGGACGCACCCAAAAAAGTCCCCAAATTTGTCCTCCCGTCGCCCAATATTCTGTCAAATGTCCTGGAATACTTTTGCGGTTATCCGTTACCAATAGCCTTTGTGATGATTCCAAATAGCTGATAATTTCTGGATCGAGGGTTCCTAATGGCGGTGCATTTGCGTCCCCCACCCGCAAAATATCTATCTCCGGCTGGAGGTGCAAAACAGCACTTTTGAGCTTAGGTGGCAAATTTTCATCGAGTAAAAAACGAATTTTCACTTTAGTAGAATTAACTCCTGTTCTCGTTGTGCTTTGATTGCTCTCAAACGTTTTACTACATCAGAAGGTTCTTTAGCTAACCATTCCTGATAGCGTTCTTCCCGCCACTTCGCCAGCCGCAACATATAAGCATCCATCTGTCTGCGATTTTGCAGATAATAGGTTAGCGTCGCGTAAATCTTCTCTAAATTCAGAGTGGGTAATTCCACCAGAATTTGGTCGGGAGAATATCCATCCAAGTAATATTTAATCACGTCATCGATGCCGATCCGATGTCCTTTGATGCGGATGTCATCGGGGTCGAGAAACTCAAAATAGTCTTCTAGTTGCATCGGTTTATCTCCGAATACTTGGTTGATAGCATTTTATCATAAATTGGGATGTGCGGGGTGGCGAGAAACCGGGTTTTTGAACCGCAGATGATGGCGGATGTACGCTGATGGACGCGGATGAATGGATGTGTGGGGTGGCGAGAAACCGGGTTTTTTCGAGAATAGTTGGTTACAGTCGATGATTTGGGCAAAAACCCGGTTTCTGAGATTTTAGTTTAATCCTATTCCATCCCCTGCAAAACCCCAGTCAAAATCTCCACAATGCGATCGATATGTTCCTTCTCAATAATCAACGGCGGCGACAAAGCAATTATATCACCAGTCGTGCGAATCAACAACCCATTTTCAAAGCACTTTGTAAAACAATCAAAAGCCCGTTTCCCCGGCTTCCCAGCAATAGATTCCAACTCAATCCCCGCCACAAGTCCCAAATTGCGGACATCAATCACATGGCGAACTCCTTTGAAAGAATGCACTGCATCTTCCCAATAACCAGCAATCTTATCAGCCCGTTCAAATAACCGTTCTTCCTCATAAATATCCAGCGTCGCCAAAGCAGCCGCACAAGCCACGGGATGCCCCGAATAAGTATAACCGTGAAACAACTCGATCGCATTTTCAGGAGCATTCATGAAAGCATCATAAATTCCCTCCTTCACAAACACCGCCCCCATCGGCACAGTACCGTTAGTTATCCCTTTCGCCGTCGTCACAATATCGGGAATTACCCCAAAATATTCAGTCGCAAAACTCGAACCTAAACGCCCGAAGCCTGTAATTACTTCATCAAAAATCAGCAGAATCCCGTGCTTGTCACAAATCGCTCTAAGCCTTTCCAAATAACCTTTCGGCGGAATCAAAACGCCAGTCGAACCAGCCACCGGTTCCACAATTACCGCCGCAATATTCGACGCATCGTGCAAAGCCACAATCCCTTCCAATTCATCCGCCAAATGCGCTCCCCATTCTGGCTGTCTGCGGCTGAAAGCATTGTGTTCTAAATTGTGAGTGTGAGGTAAATGATCGACTCCCGTGAGCAAACTGCCGAAAAATTTGCGATTTGGGCCAATGCCGCCGACAGAAATTCCCCCAAAACCCACACCGTGATAACCGCGTGCCCTACCAATCAATCTTTGGCGAGTTCCCTCACCTCTAACTCGATGATACGCGATCGCAATTTTTAACGCAGTCTCCACCGATTCTGAGCCTGAATTAGTAAAGAAAACGCGATCGAAATTGCCTGGAATCAGCTTTACCAAACGTTCGGCTAATTCAAAAGCAGCCGGATGTCCCATTTGAAAAGGCGGCGCATAATCTAGATTTAAAACTTGTTGTTTAACTGCTTCGGCAATTGTCTCGCGGGCGTGGCCAGCATTCACGCACCACAGCCCCGCAGTACCATCGAGGATTGAGCGATTATCATCGCTGGTAAAGTGCATATCTTTTGCCGAAACTAACATTCGCGGATTCGCTTTAAACTGTCGATTCGCAGTGAAGGGCATCCAGTAAGCGTCCATATTTGTCATATCTTTTATCCTTTTTTATTGATGTTTCTGTTTCCCAAATATAACTCAATACGGTTCAGATCAAACGGCGGTTGAAACCGCATCTATACAAACAAAACCCGCCTTCGCGGGTTAAAGATGAAACGGCGGTTGAAATTACCTTATTTTCTTCAGTCCGCGGAGGCGGACTTCCTTTGTGTAGACGCGGTTTCAACCGCCGTATCATCTTAATTTACGATCGCACCAACCGACTCATGCTGCAACAAACCAGTCAGCATCTTCACGGGCCTTTCGCCGTAGGGCCACGCAAAAGCATGACGGAAAGCAGCATCTTGACACGCTTGTAACTGCCGAAAATCAATGATATCCAAAGTCAACAAATTCTCGTACTCAAAAGGCAGCCGCACGTTGTGCAATCCCGCATTGTCGGTGCAAATGGCAATATCGACACCAGCTTCAAAACATCGATCGAACACAACCTTCAATTCCCGCATATCCTGCAAGGTTCCCGTTTTCAGATAGGTAGTCGGGCAAACTTCCAAGCATTGACCCCTACGCGCCACCTCTGGCAGCAGTTCGGGATATTTTAACGGAATTTGAATCCCGTGACCGATCCGCATCAGATAAGGCAAAAGTTCGGGATAGCAGCCAGAGCTTGTTTCGTAGAGATGTCCGGTGGTTTTAATGCCGATCGACCTTGCGTACTGGTACAATCCCACAAATTCGTCCAGGCGATCGCCAATAGCAGCATCACCGCCCGCAAGATCGATCGCACAAACATATTCTCCCATTTGTGCAGCCAAATCTACGATCGCCCGATTTACCTCATAGGGCAAACGCGAGTGCATACACAAAATTTGACTGGTAACAATCGGACAATCGCTAATTTGACTTGCCTTACCCACAACTTGGACAATTTCTGCCATCAAATCAATGCGTTTTGACTGATCCAAATGCTCAGGAGTCCGCAGATAAGGCGTATAGCGCAACTCCAAATAAGCCAGATTTTCAAACACGTAAGCGCCCCGCATCAACCGATAGATGAAATAAGGCAAAGTCTCAACAGTTTGCACGCTTTCCACCAGCGTGTGCAGTTCCAAATACTCGTCGAGAGTATTGCGCGGGCGAGTGTAAAACTCCTCAAATGCGGAATATTGTTGAAAGCGATCGACCATTTCGGCATTATGGCGATCGAAATACCGCCACAAAATTCGAGGAACCACAGAACCACCTAGATGTCGGTGCAACTCAGCGTGTAAAGTCATGCGATTTTAGATTTTAGATTTTAGATTTTAGATTGAAAGAATTGAAGGATTGAAGGAATTGAAGGATTGAAGGAATTGAAGGAATTTAAGGAATTTAAGGAATTTAAGGAATTTAAGAATTTGTAATTTAGTCCTAGACACATCAGTGGCCAGAAACCTGGTTTTCCCAAATACTAGCCAACAACCTCCAGCAGGTAAACTGTTCCCCATTTAAGCTACCCATTGGATTCCCATAAAAACTCATCAAATTCTCTCCCATTCTCCAATTCTCCCCCTCTCCCATTCTCCCCCTCTCCCCCTCTCCCCCTCTCCCCGGATCGTCCTGGTAGTCTTTTCTTGAGACCAATACAGCCTCACTTCTCTAAATTGTAACAAAAATTAATTTGACATCCGGGACGCATTCGTACATAATCGGAGTTTGTGTCAACCTGAACTGAACGCGAGAAACCCTTGGCTAACGTAGTTGTGATCGGCGCCCAGTGGGGCGATGAAGGAAAAGGCAAAATTACCGATTTGCTCAGCAAATCCGCAGATATCGTTGTCCGCTACCAAGGGGGCGTCAACGCCGGTCACACGGTAGTAGTCAACGGTCAAACTTTCAAGCTGCACTTAATTCCGTCCGGGATTCTCTACCCTGAGACAGAGTGTATCATCGGCTGCGGCACGGTAATCGACCCTAAAGTTTTAATAGCAGAATTAGATCAGTTAGAAAAACTGAATATTTCGACTGCCTCGCTGATGATTTCACAGACTGCTCACGTCACGATGCCCTATCACCGATTAATTGATGTAGCATCGGAAGAGCAGCGCGGAAATTATAAAATCGGCACGACGGGACGCGGTATCGGCCCGACTTACGCCGACAAATCCGAACGCACTGGCATTCGGATGCTCGATTTAATGGACTTGGAAGGTTTGCAAGAACAACTGGAATGGACGATCGAGCATAAAAACGTCATTCTGGAAAAACTCTACAATTTGCCGCCTCTAAATCCGCAAGAGGTAATTGATGAATATCGAGTTTATGCCGATCGTTTGCGGCCGCACGTAGTAGACAGTTCCCTAAAGATTTATGAGGGACTTCACAAGCGGAAAAATATTCTGTTTGAAGGCGCCCAAGGCACTTTATTAGACTTAGATCACGGCACGTATCCTTACGTTACTTCCAGCAATCCCATCGCTGGCGGCGCTTGTGTGGGAACCGGAGTTGGCCCCACAGCGATCGATCGAGTAATTGGCGTAGCAAAAGCCTATACAACCCGCGTCGGAGAAGGCCCATTCCCTACCGAAATGGTCGATGGAATTGGTGCAGTTTTGGGCGAGAGAGGTGCAGAATTCGGCACCACAACCGGCCGCAAACGGCGCTGCGGCTGGTTCGACGCAGTAATCGGCCGCTACGCAGTCCGCATCAACGGCCTTGATTGTCTCGCTGTTACCAAACTAGATGTTTTGGATGAATTAGAAGAAATCAAGGTTTGCGTTGCTTACGAAATTGACGGGGAACGCTGCATTGATTTCCCGAAAAGTTCGCGGATATTTGCTCGCTGTAAACCCATTTACGAAACCCTTCCCGGTTGGAAACAGTCCACGGAAGAGTGCCGCAATTTGGAAGATTTGCCATCGCAAGCCTTGGATTATCTAAAGTTTTTGGCAGATTTGATGGAAGTGCCGATCGCCATTGTATCTCTCGGAGCCAGTCGCGACCAAACTATTATTGTCGAAGACCCGATTCACGGGCCGAAGCGGGGATTATTGTCGGTTGATGGCACGGCTGTAGTAGCACAATCATAAAACTCATGCAACAGTAGCTGTAGAGTGCGTCGCCATCAAAAATCCCAAAAAAGAGCCACAATCTCGCAGCGACGCACCGCTGCATACAGTCTTTCAGGAAACAACCCTCCGTTCCACGCTAGCCCAACACTCATGATTGTTGCAAGACGAGGCGAGAATTGGTATTATTTACAGGGAGTCAAGTAAATGACTGACGAGGATGAACAGATAGCACGGCTATAAGTTCACAGGGACATGATTGGATGGCTTATAATGGAGTTGAGCAAAGAAGGAATAGAAGCCAAAAGAACAACCGGAAACAATCCCAAAGGTGATATTTTGATAGTCAACCAGCAAGATGTTCCGCGAATTAAACAGCTACTCCGTAATTTGCAGGTAGAATTCAATAGTTAATTTATCAAAAAAATATAAACAATAATGAATGAACCGCATATTGAAATTAAAGCCTGGAAAACCAAGAAAATAGATTCAACCAAAGCTAAGGAAATATGTCAAAAAGGAACTGTGATTGGAGTTATTACCACAGGAGGAATTACTAAACCTGCTAAAACTGTATTCGATCGAGCAGATATAGCTTGGGTAGAAAATTTTCCAGAAAGTAAGTTATTGAATCAGGAAGGTCAAGAGGAAAGCTAATGTTAGATCTTATTTTTTATACCTTCAAAACTGATCGACCGCCGCACTATATCGAAATGTCTGAAGACGTTTACGAGTGGTTGGCAAAATCAGAATTTTCCAAAATTGGCAAATCTGTTCCCAGAAATATTTTGATAGATGAAGAAGAGGAGAAACTACCTTTAGTTGAGTTAGATCGAGATATTCGCCAGAAGCTCAGAAGTTTTTTCCGCGATGCAATTATCTGCGAAAGCGATACCGTCCTCACCAAGCTGGGAGATTCTCCTCTCAAAGAAGAGTATCAATCAGCAACCTACCGTTTGAGGAAATTGCTAGACTTGCTAAAATGTGTTGAAAACGAAGATTATCAATATCTTCAACGAGTCCTTTAATTAAGTTAGTTCGATCGCCCTATCATAATAACGAGTTTTCAGATGTTTAGTGGGAGGAGCAATCCCAATGTTTGACATCAGTTTTTATTCAGCCAATGGTGAACCGTCTGATAGTGTAAGAATCACAGCAAATACTTACGAATGGTTGGCAAAGTCTGATTTTTCCAAAATAGGTGGCGCATCAATCGATACCGAAATTCACTTAGATGAAGAAAATGTAATTCTGCCTCTAGTTGAATTAAATCAGGAGATTCGCCAGTAGTTCAAGAAAATTTTCAGCGAAGCAATCATCAGTGAAAGCGATTTAGTTCTGACTAAGCTTGGTGATTCCCCTTCAAAAGAAGAGTATCAATCAGGAACGTACCGTTTGAGAAAAATGCTCGAATTGCTGAAGTGTGTGGAAAACGAAAATTATCAATACCTTCAGCGAATTTAATTGAACGCGATCGCACTACCACAATTCTGGTAAAATGTGAAAACAATCAACAGAAAGTCATAAAATGGAAATCGCAGTAGAATGTCAAAAGCGGGCAGAAGGCAGCAAACCTAACGCCCTCCGCCGCTCCGGATTGATTCCCGCCGTCCTTTACGGACACAAAGGCTCTGAATCCATTTCCCTTACCGTCAAAGCTAAAACAGTTGAAACCCTGCTCAAAAAACACGCAGTCAACAACACCCTAATTGATCTCAGCATTCCCGAACTCTCTTGGAGCGGAAAAACATTGCTCAGAGAAGTTCAAGTTCATCCTTGGAAAGGTTTTCCTTACCACCTGAGCTTTTTCTCCGTAGCAACTCAAGACAGCCTGGAAGTTGAAGTGTCTCTGCATTTTGTCGGCGAATCTGTCGGCGTCAAGTTAGAAGGTGGTATGTTGGAAACTGTGCTGACGCAAATCGCAGTTAAGTGCAAACCTGATAGCATTCCTGATGCAATTGAAGTAGATATTTCTAATTTGAAGGTAGGGGATGCGCTGCACATTCACGAATTAGTTTTACCTGCGGGAGCAGAAGCTCTCGGCGACCCAACTCAGGTGGTTGTTACCGTGTTGGGAACTAAAGCCAGCCCTGAAGAAGAAGCAGAAGAAGCAGCAGCCGCAGCTTGATCGGTAATTGATAAGATTTGCTAACTAATAGTTGACATCGAGGCGATCGCTTTCTCCAAAAAGGGCGATCGTTTTTTGCAAAAAAGCAGTTATAGTTTTTGGGCGATCGCACTTTGCTATATCCAATACGGTTCACTTAACACTATTTATGTGCCGGAGATCCCCCTCGCATCCCCCTTAACAAGGGGAGTAGGGGTTGACTTTGAGAGCATTCTTGTCCCACCCCCTACTCCCCTTTTTTAAGGGGGGTTAGGGGGGATCAGTCTTAAGTGAACCGTATTGTGCTATAATCAGCCTTGAATCTGCTGTCGCACCCATTGACGAAAATCTATCTCTGCGGCAACTTCATCAATGAAAGCAGCTTCTAGAAACTGGTATAAATCAGTTTTTTCAATAATCGGAAAAGTCGGAGATCGATCGGTACGCCTCTAATCATCGATTTAGCGGACAAGAGTGGAAAACCCATACATATAACCATCATTGCGGTGAACAGTTTTGCAGTATTTGTGACGCACAGGGCTAATTTTTCCCCAAG